>JAPPMR010000139.1 GCA_028818995.1 Candidatus Poribacteria bacterium
CCTTTGAAGATGTGCCCCGGTTTGTGTATCCCACAAACGAAGGGTAGCGTCATCGTGTTTGGTTGCGAGTGTTTTGCCATCGGGACTGAGTCCTATAGTCCAGATTTTATTCTGATGCCCTATTTGCATTTTACGAGAGACACCTGTTTGCACATCCCACAGACGAACAGTTTTATCATCATATCCGCTTACAATTGTTTCTCCATCCAGACTGAACACGACACTTTCCACATAGTAAGTTTGTCCTTTCAATACGCGGAGGAGTTCTCCTGTATTTGTCTTCCATAGACGCACAGTACCGTCCCAACTTCCGCTTGCGAGTGTTTTGCCATCCGGATTGAATACTACACTATTGACATAATAAGTATGTCCTTTCAATATACGTAAGAGTTCACCCGTTTGTGTATCCCACAGGCGAACGGTACCGTCCCTGCTCCCACTTGCGAGTATCTTTCCATCCGGACTGAATGCAACACTATTGACATAATAAGTATGTCCTTTCAATACGCGGAGGAGTTCACTTGTTTGCACATTCCACAGAGAGACGGTATTGTCTGAATTTCCGCTTGCGAGTGTTTTTCCATCGGGACTGAAAGCAACAGACCAAACTGCATCCTGATGATCAATCATCTTTGGCAGAGATGTCCCTGTTTGTACATCCCACAAACGAACGGTATTGTCCAAACTACCACTTGCCAATATCTTGCCATCCGAACTAAACGCTGCGCAAGTAACCCTTCCCGTATGACCAGTGAGTGTCTGAATGGATGTGCTTGTTTGCACATCCCACAAATTTACGGTATAGTATGAACTCACAATTGCCAGCGTGTTGCCATCTGGATTGAATGCTAAGCCATAGCCATGTAAGTAAGGTCCTACCATCGTCCGAACATGTAAGCCAGAAGGGACATCCCATAAACGAACGATTGTGCCCCATCCTCCACCTGCTATTGTTGAACCATCCGTACTGAATGCCACACCCCATATAGAAGTCGTATGCCCTGTCAGTAGATCAAGTTCTTCACCTGTCTGAGCGTCGTAAATCCAAATACCAATACCACTTGCTACTGCTATTATTTTTCCATCAGGGGAATATGTCATATTATTTAACAAACCTTTACCGAATCGCGCTTTCGCGCCTGTAGGTAGATTCCATTGGGTGTAGTCTTGGGCGAGAGTGTTTGAGGTTAAAGTGAGTATCAAAAGCCAAATAGTGAAAATCGAGAACAGCGTTCTTTTCATTGTGAAGTTATCCTATTTTCTTTAGTTGTTTGCTGCATTTTAGGATCGCAAATTGTGAATACACAAATTGATTTTTTTGGCACAAAACTATTTGGCGGGATTATTGTTATTCTGTGGGGCCTTGCTATGGCACGCGGGCGGCATTATGTACACAAAGTCCCATTTACATTTGTAGGAGGGATATGTCTACAACGTATAAAAACCAAACTTTTTATGTCTTTTTAATTATACACTTTTTGTGTCTGGATCGCTAATTATAAATTTGCTATCAATATGTATATTAAATAACCATCTGTAAATCAAATAAGTTTCTAATGAATATCTATATAAAATATATAGCTTAGAATTGTCACTAAAATATATGTTGCAACCAGCACGACCCCAAACGGACGCTTCAATTGGCTTCCTGAAACGAAGATACCGATTCGGAAAACAATCAAAATAAACACCATTGCTGGAAACAGGAATTGGAAAAATTTTCCAGATGCTTGTAAACCGGATGGCGTGGCAGCAGCCGAAACCCCAGCAACAAAGAGCACATTCAGAATATCCGCACCAATAATGTTTCCGACAGCCAACTCACCATGCCCGCGCCTGACTGCTGTGATTGCTGTTACAAGTTCTGGTAGCGATGTGCCAAACGCTACAAGTGTTGCTGCAATGATTTCCTCTGGCACGTTAAATCTAATTGCAAGCGTCTTCACAGTTGGAATAAGGATTTGTGCGGAGATAACAACAATTGCAATTGACCCGATAAGTTTAAGAAGTGTAACAAACGTACGAGATCCTTCTGCTTCTGTTTCTCCATTTTGCTCGGAGGTGGGTGTTATTGAACCTGCCCATCGAATAGACTGCCACACGTACAATCCTAAAAGGATAACAAAAATAATTCCAACGAATTGATGGAGAGTACCTCCATTTGTAAAAACTTTAACAGGAGATGACCACGGAAAACAGGCTAACACCATGAGGATTCCAGCACTTACCTGAACATTGGACAACCGAGATGCTAACTGACGATTGAATGATAACGGTGCAATTAACGATGCTAATCCTAAAATAAGTCCTGTATCACAGATAATTGAGCCGACTGCATTTCCGAGTGCAAGTCCCGGTTCGCCTTGTATTGCCGACAGAACGGAAACCGCAGCTTCAGGTGTAGTAGTACCGATACTCACAATCGTCGCTCCGATAACCGCTTTTCCCAAACCCCACCGGGTTGAAAGCACTACTGCTTCATCTACCAGCCAATCTGCCCCTTTGCTGAGCGCAAAGAGGGACACTACAATTATCAGCAAAAGCAGTAAAATATGAAAATTTCTTATCTTAAATTCCAACCAATCTGCTTTGACAAGTCTGGCGAGTTCTGCAATTGCATCTTTGTCTTTAATCAAACTATGAAAGTCTGTGTCATTGAATACCGCTTGTAACCCACTATCTTCTTTGAGAAGTGTTATGAATTTTTCATCTATTTTATCCACTATATCCTCTAAACCTTCAGGATTCGCAAATAATTGGGTTAGATCTTTCTGGATCAATACTGCATGAATCTCAGGTTCCTTAAGTTCCTTTAATGCACTTGGCAGAACATTTTTTACATTATTCTGTTTTAGCGTATCATTATGCTTCTCTAAAATCTTTTCAACAAGTGAGGTGTCTGCATCTTCACCGAAAACTGAGTGAATAACTAAACTATGGCAAACACAAAACAATAAAAATAAACAACTGATAAGTGTTCGTTTTTTCATTACTCCTCCGTGTAAAACTGAATATTTACATGATGAATAGGTTATCACAGACACTCCGCAAAGTCAAGAATAGTCCTATGTCTTTTCATTTGCAATTGTGGATATGAGGATGGTATACTTGCATCAAGCAAGGGGGTGAAAGGATTCGACGGAGGACGAAAGCGTGGTTGCTTTCAATTTTCTCCGGAAGTGGGTTCAATTCCCACCACCTCCATTTGAATAAGTCCCCACACTTCAACCAATCGCTTCCCTCGCTTCCAATACCTTCGCAACGACTGTTTTGACATCCTCTTCATCAACAAATGGGGATAGGATAAACGATTTTAAGGCGACAATTGGCTCTCCATAAGCAGTTTTACGGTAACAATCTGTTGTGGAGATGAAAACACCTCGTCCTTCCATCGCCTCTGAATTCACATATTGAAAGATTTCTTTGTTGTAGGCATTGTGTGCAATTAAAATGTCCCGATTGGCAGCATCCTCAAATTCTTGACGTTTGATTTCAAAGGTGTCCACACCGACTGGGTAAGCACGGAATAGGGTAACGGTGCCGAAATTTCCACGGTTCAGTACTGTCGTACCTTCATGTCCTTCCAGATGTTCCCGTAGAAGCTGCGTCATTTCAACGATGTGTCCAAGAATGGCACGCAATCCTTCTTCTCCGAACAATTTTAGATTCGCGAGCGCCGCAAGCACGCCTGTCCCTGCTCTTGAGGTTTCAAGTGTGAACATGCCGGGACGATACTGTCCAAAGTGATAGAGATAAGGCATCTGTTCAGGTGAGCGTTTTAGCAAATCCAGATCAGTCCGATCTTTGACGAGGACAAGACTGGAAATATAAGGTGCAAAGCCAGTTTTATGAAAGTCAATACCAACAGAATCTGCAAGGGAGAGATGTTGTATCCTCCTGCAAGCACCTGCTAAAGCGCGGATAGTACGCGGACGAAATCCTAAAGGATTCTCCTCAAAATCGTAGTTATTGAAAACAGACCATGCCCATCCGATAACAGCGTCAGCGTGGATATGCGGTTGATAATCAAGTTCAAATTCATCAACAAGAGTTTCCCGTAATGCTACAATATGCATTAAATTATCTAAACCGAACGCGTCGGTAGTGCCTAATGTAGCAATAATAGCAGCAATCTTTTTCCCATCTGTGAGTGCTTTTCGGAGTTCTTGTTCAAGTAATTCAAGGTCAATTTCGTTTTCGGTTGTCGTTGGAATCGTAATGAGATTGTGCGTTCCTATTCCAAGCCATCCCGTAATGTTTGCAGCACAGTAATGTCCCGCATCTGACACAAAAACGACTGCATCTTCTGGTGTGCCTTTATGCATTGTCTCTGGGCATGCCTTTTCTAACCCGACTTTCACCCCATAGAGTGTCGTCCCTGTACCACCAAAGGTAAACACACCACCCGACTGTTCCGCATCGTATCCGACCAACTGTGATGTCATCGCAATGACTTCAACCTCAGCTAATGCCACTAATTGACTGGATGCATCCCAACAAAGGTTCGGATTGTGTAGAGAAGCAAGGAGAACTCCTATCAGACTCGGAATTGTTGTCGGTGCAATTACATTTTGTTGTGTGCGGGGATGCCCAAAGATAGTCATTCCTTGGAGGTAGCTCACAAGTTCGGTTGTTACCTCTTCAACTGTGGAAATATCTTCTGGTAATTCTGTCTTTTTTGCTGCGTTAAAATCTCCGGTAACGATGCTGCCGAGAAATGGTAGATGCGTTTTTAGGGTGTCTACCTGATCTAACGCACGCATCATGGAGTGTATAAAGTAGGAGTCATGTATGGTATCGGATACTGGTTGAGGGAATGCAAGTCGTATTTTTTCTAAAATGTTTCGGTATGTCATTTTCATTCTAAAGTAAAGTCTGTTTCTACAGATACTTGGCTCAGAAGATGTATGTTTTGTGGGTAGGGTTTATATATCAAGACGTATCTGTGTTCCTGTAAAATATGATAACACTTTGCTTTACGGATTTTCAATGTGATTTGAGAATAGGGATTCTTATGCTGGGTTCATGGTTTGCGAGCGACCTAAGACTTAAGGCGTATCCGAATGTTCAAGCACAGCATCAAGCTGACCCATCACCTTGTCAAATGCCTCAACATAATAGGACATCAACTCAAGGTCGTTGGGGGGATTAACATCAAAGATGTAGCAGTGAGAGTCCATGAATTCAACGGCTTTAGGGTAGTCTTCAGTCTTATATTCGACAGTCGATTGATTGCATCGCCACGGACAGCCTGTGCCGTAACCGATCCGATTCTGGAAAATTTCCTGAGATGGGACGGGGAGTCGTTGCCACTGTCCGGTCGGCACCCCCTCAGCGCGTAGTGCCGCTTGCACTTTCTCACGCAAGGTTCGTGCGGGAATATCTAATC
>JAPPMR010000031.1 GCA_028818995.1 Candidatus Poribacteria bacterium
TTCCTCATATCAGAACTTATGAACCTATTACGAAATCTTATAGAACGCTGCCACGAACGGCATGAAAATCCGCTTCGGCAACGACAGACATTAATAAAACCTGCTATATACAATAAGGGTATTCCTTATGAGTATACCGTGTATTGTGCACACAGATACGCTGTGACTCTCCATGCTCTGGAGGAAGCAAACATCTCCTTTATGCCGATAGGGCGCGCACCAGAAAATGACAGAGGCCCAAGGACTTTAGGTGATGTCACTTGGTATAAGCGATTTTCAAAACAGCAAGTAACAGGAAGTTGGGAACCTCGTCGATGGCGTGAATCGTGGGGAATTCAGGTGTATACTGGTATTCCTTCCGAACGGTATGGGGCACAATGGCACGACATAAATTTTACATATCAAGCCATCTACACTGCCCCTGATGCCATTATTACCTGTATTGAGGCACTTGCTGACGCTGTTGTGAATCCACTCCTGACAATGAGCAAATCCGGTGGACTTCGCTTTTCTTGCCGAATACCAGACTACCTACATCCAAAGATTGAAAAGGAAAGATTATATATTTGTAAACACACATCGGACAAGCAAGCCGTATACCTTGAAATCTTAGGAGAAGAAGGATACAACCGTTGGGATGCTCGCTATGAAATTCTCATGGGTGATTTGTTAGATCCGCCTATCATTTCAAGGGATATCCTCTTTGCGCCAATTGATGTCCTACGCGACGTACTTCACGAAACTATCCCCTCTATGGAAAAGAAGCAGATATCTACACTGTCTAAGGCAGAATATAAGAAAAACGATACCACAGCGCCATTTTCTCTCGGGACACATAGACTTGATCTTGCAAGAGAAGCATTTGTTCGGCGCGGTTTTTCTTATATTCATGAAAATAATGGCATTCACCAGTGGACACTAAACTTGGTGGAAGATCGTAACAAGAACGTGTCTCTATGGGAACGTGACGGTACCGTGTGGATACAGGCATCTGTCCCCGACTTCGGACTACCAATTGAAGCTACACCGATCACGAATGTCTGGGACGATACTGGAATTCTGCTACCTTCACCCCCTGGAGGGATACCGCTATCCGATGATTTTCTGGCGGTTCAACAAGGTAAATTGAGTCCGTTAGCGATAAAACGGTCTAAGCCTCTGATACGTGAACAGGGAGATACGACAAAAAGTTATGGTATTTTAACAAAAGATACTTTTCAGATGCAGCGTCTTTTTAAAGGGAACACCCGTATTCTCGGACTAATTACTGAGACAGGTGCGGAGGAAGACAGTCAGATAGCATCCTATCTTCCTGAGGGAAGCACTATATGTTTTAATGCATCAACCATTGAACAATCGGAAGAAGTAGAACGACTTTTAAAAAACCGAAACCTACCAAATACGCGTTGGAAGCCTCGGATGCATCTGTGGAAACAAGTGAAAGATATACCTATTGACAAACGAATGGCAAATCCCTTTAAACACGGAAATGTCTGCGAAGATCCTAAACGGTGTGATGCTTTGGAGGAAAAGGGTGGAGATCCGAGTGAAAGCATCTGCCCACAGTGTCCCGTTTATACAGAGTGTCAACAACACGGATATTTGTCACAATCTACTACTCTACGACGAGCGAACAGGCAGATTTTAGCAAACCCTCAAATGTTTTTCAATCCACAATACGCTGAAGTGACAAAAGAAATCTTTGAACAAAGTGATGAAACAGACCGATTTTGTATTGTGGACGAGTCGAAAGTGCATGATCTATTTCTTAGATGTGAATTATCAATAAAGATGCTAAAAGACTGGGTTGTGAACTGGCAAGGAGAACCTTTGGGCAACTTTGCGAATTTTTTATTGAATGCGCTTGAACTCAAGGGAAGGTTTTATGACGATTCAGTTAGACGGATACGTTCAGCAGTCCAGGCGTTTCAACGACAGGAGGAAGTGATCGTTCGGCAAATGTGCCAAGTTAATATCCGAGGGAGGGTCGTAGAACAAGGATTTGTTGATTCTGAAACCGGACAGCAATTGGCACGGTTTCATATAAAATTCGAAGGTGGTGCGAACGCTTACATGCCGTTAGACAATAACGCTGCGAATATTCTAAAGACAAAGCAACTCCCCTTTTTTTCGTTCCGATCCTTTGTAGTTAACGAGGATATGAAAATCCCGATGTCAATGACACAAGCGATCCGATTGGGTATATTAAATACAGAAACAGTTGAATCCATACAGAATTTTCCTACAGTCTGTCCAAATCCGAACTGGACAGTCTGGCATCAATTGAAACGTTTCTTTCAACACTATACGAGAAATGAAGATGCGCGAGTACGATGGGATGGGAGAGTACTTGAGTTCTGGATTCCACCGATGCTACATCCAAGCGTCAAACGTTTATTAATAACAACGCCAATCCTCCACGAACAACATCTCAATAGAATATTTCCAGATGAAGTAATTAAGTTCAGATACCTTGAGCCGACACCGTGGAAAAAGGAAAACAGAGTCTTTCAAATTCGTACAGGTCTCTATCCACGAGAAACGATTTTAGCCTATAACGGTAACTGGGATGTGCTTGGGATTAGTGAAACAGGGCAACATTTCTTTGCAGGTATCTTGGCAGAAATTAAGAAAGACTCAAGTGTTTCACATGCGGTTATCACTTATGCTGGAGCAATTAGACAGTTAAAGGAAATTGTAGACAGAGAGAACGTCTATTTTCTAAAGCATCCAAAAACTATATTGGATTCAAAAAATATTAATGAGTGGGATACTATCCTTGAAAAGGCACAAGTCATTTGGATAGTCGGGGCACCCGAACCACCCCAAGGTAATATCTGGCGGCAAGCACAGATTCTGTTTGGAAATGACGAGCAACCGCTTCGTTATGAAAAGGATATAGAATCTGGTCTCTATAAAGATGAAAGGTTACAGGGTATTTATGAAGAGAATATCGCCTCTCTACTCAGAGCAACCGTTAATTGCACTGCATTGGATAGACTCTCTGGTAAAACAATTGTTTTATTCTCTGGCTTGGCACTACCCGGTATTACGGATAGACCTGAAACTCTCCTTTTTGACTGGGAAGATTTTGAGGTTGCCGATGGGCTTGATAGGCTACCTAAAGTAATTGCCACACGGCAGCGTTTTGAAACAGAGCGGGCGAATCTAACTGCTAAATCAAGCAGGGAAAAAGTGGAAGAAGTTTTGGGATGTTCCTCAAGACAGGCAAACCGTTTCTTACAAAAACTTAGGGGTGGTGCCCCGCTACGGGTGCCTTTCCGCACACAAATACTTTCACTCCTGGCAGATGGCAAGAAAAAAACAGCCGAATTGGTCAGCGCCATTGAAGGGAATCCAGAAGCAGTAAAAAATGAACTTACACGCCTCGTAGACAGAGGAGAAATTGTAAGAGTTCAACGAGGTGTCTACGATATACCACCAAGAAATCAATAATCAGATAAACCAACCGCTTCGAAAAATAAGATCTTTTATCAATTGCCCGATATATAAGGGCAATTATTTTTTTGCAGTGATAACCTTCCAACATTATCTATCATTGCGAAATACTATAAGAGCGTTCGGTATTGATTACAGGGAAATATAGTGGATTCTACAATTAACTTTACATCTGAACTGTAGGAGGGAACTCCGATTCCCGACTAACAGCGGTTGCGTCACGATTCAGAGATCGCTCCCGCTGATTCACAGAATATATGTGAACTTATTTACAGAATTTACTATAGTATGGCAATGCAAGGAGAGCCTGAGTTGCAACAAAATCGAAAACGAATATATAACTTTTAACTTGCCTTGTCCAACAATCCATGCTAAACTGCACAAACTTGTCATGGTTCACTGTGTTTTTAAGGATTGCAAGAACAAATTTTCTTGAAACACCAACTTTTTTAACTTGCACCTATTTTATGGAATATGTTAAACTAATGACAATTGCTACATTTGAGACAATTTTTAGCAAAATCCACCTAAAAATTAGGAATTATTCATAACGGGTTTCTAACCAAAGGCATTAAAAATTCGCAAAATTAGTTTGAAATGTGGTAAACTCTATCGTAAAGTTACCCTTTTTTGTCTGAGGAGACGTTCAAAATGAACGATAAAGACAAGTTTAGCAACGATAAAGACAAGTTTGGCAAGACTGGCAGAAACCGGTACGATCATAAATCTATAAGAAACGAAGATGAGTTGGAATTGGATGAGGATATTGAGGATGAGACAAGTTCTGACTATTCTCAGCGATTTATTGACTCGCACGAGAACCACTATGATCGTAAGTCTTTTGAGGACGAAGATGAGTTGGAACTGGATGAAGATATTGAAGGAGAGGCAAGTTCTGGCTATTCCTTGCGGCTAATCCACCACATCATCTCGGAAACCCCAGTGGAAGACCGACGGCGACGTTGGTTGAATGAATTACGCCGCTCTATCATCAATGATGAAGGCGAATTCCGCCAAAGAGTCCGTGCTATTGAGCAGGAAGCGGTCCGTATACACACTGAGATGGAAGAACAAATTGAAAAACTCACAGCACCAGCAAACCGCATTGGAACGCTTCTCGCTATCCCCGAAGACGACACTGCACGCGTCACTGTTGGCGGTTCCGAATATTATGCTAATATTGACCCGCAATTAGAAACACAAAACCTCAAAAAAGGGATGAGCGTACTCCTAAACGAGGCTTTTGTCGTTGTTGGGGAACTTGGCTATACTGAATCAGGGCCAATTGCCAAAATTGCAGATGTACTACCCGATGGTAGGCTCCGCGTTGGGTCTGAACCGAGCCTTCAATCCGTTATTATAGAACGTGCTTCCGATTTAGTGGATGTCAAACTAAAGTCCGGGGACGAGGTTCGCCTTGATGCAAGCTTAAAAGTTGCCATTGAACAGATCGCTTCAAAAGAGCAGAAAGACTATGCGCTTGAAGCAGTACCACAAATCCCATGGTCAAAAGTTGGTGGACTTGATGAAACGATTCAACGGATTAAGGATACTATTGAACAGCCAATTCTGCATCCTGAACTATTCAAGAAGTTTCAATATACTGTGCCAAAAGGATTTCTCCTCCACGGTCCCCCTGGTTGTGGAAAAACACTTATCGGGAAAGCAACAGCGTACAACTTAACCGAACGGCTCAAAACAGAAACAGGTGAAGAGATTGAAGGAACTTTCCTTCATATTAAGGGGCCCGAAATCCTGAATATGTGGCTCGGTGAGTCAGAGCGGAAGGTCAGAGAAATCTTTCAGATGGCACGCGAAAAACGCGATGAAGGTAAACTTGCATTTGTCTTTATTGACGAAGCAGAATCCATTTTGGGCACCCGCCGTGCTATGCGCTCACACAGCATCTCTAACACACTTGTAC
>JAPPMR010000232.1 GCA_028818995.1 Candidatus Poribacteria bacterium
GAGTAAGGTAATCCTCAAAATCGGTGTCTTCCAGAAAATAATCGTGTTCAAGCCCGTTAATTAACGGGCTGAATGCTTGCATGATACGGTGTTGGTAAATCGGATTAATAACCTCACACATGCCATCAGTGCCTCTGACAATGACACCGTAAATGGCAAGCTCATTAATAATCTGATTATCCAAACTGAATTTCATACCTCTTTCATAAGAGATAATTTTCATCAGAATCCTTTTAAAGTTTGGATTTCTACGTATATTGGTAAGCAAATGTGTTATATTGGTATTCTGTTCTTCCAACATTTGTGCATGTGCTGTTAGAAAGTGTTCCATGCGAATCGTTTCAGTTTTCGGGATATCCGATTCCTCTGTAAGAATCTGTGCGAACCGATTAACGAGAAAGGGTTGCCCGCCTGTCTGTCTATGCAACATTTCAATTACTTTCGGGGTAAAAGTTTGTCCAGTTTCTTCGGTATACTGGGACAAGAGTTCGTGCAGCTGCTCAAGTGTAATGTTAGGTAGACTGAAGTCATCTTGGATATTGAATGGGGAGATGGATCTGTCGTAGTTTAGCTGCGCAATGCTCTTGACACCAACAATGCCAACGCTATACGGGCAATGAAGCTCATCAGAGAGATAGATATGACGAAGTGCATTAAGAAAACCGCTGACAGCATCTCGGGGTATACCATCAAACTCGTCTATGATGAGAAGTACTTTTCGGTTTTTCAGAAATCTCTCAAATTTATTAAAGAACCTTCTCATGGAGAAAGGATTAGTGAGTTTGGTGTCATCTAAAAAATTTTTCAATGCCTTGGAGGGAACGTTGTCCTGTCGTTGAAAAGTATTCTCAATTTCCTCGCGAAGATCTTCATAGAGGCTACCGTAAAAATCCGACAAAGAGAGGTCAGCATACGTGTCAAAATTCAATTGGATAAAGAAGTAGTCTGGAGTTTCCGTTGCTAAGGTGTTAAGTGCGCTTTTAAAAAAAGTGGTTTTGCCAGTCTGACGCGGCGCAAAAAGAACGATATATCTGCCATTTTTGATGCGTTCGATGAAATCAGCGGTTTCTTCTGATCGTGAAACGACATAATTCTTCTGTGGATTGACGGGCCCCCGGGTTTCAAAATATCTCATTTTCTCTCCTGACCATCGGCATTTCTTGCAACCATTGTACCAAATCCAAAAGTGTAAATCAAGATTGAATTCGTTGTCTACTTAACAATCAATATCGACGAGTGAATTCAGAATAGGGAGCAATGTGCCCATCGTAGGGACATCGCGAAAGATAAAACCGAACTGTGAGAAATACGTAGATGCAGCTAATGCGTCCGCAATTATCGGTTTTTTCTCTAATTCCTTTGAAACACCAAGTATTAGAGGAGTAGCGGTCTGTTCCGCAAGCGTGTTAAGACGTGCAAGAAGATGTCCTTGATGCCATGGATGAAATAATTCAATTGCTACTTCTACACCGCTGGTATGGCTCAAGTGATAATCTGGAAAGCAGTAGAAATCTCCCTGTAAAGGGAGAAATTGACTTCCTGGACGGATCTTCCATTCATTCGTTTTGTTGCGGAGCATTTCCTGAAAGAGTTGAATGTCTTCGGGAATATAGGCGAGAAATTGCTGTGAAATCGGTTTTATCCCACACGATTCATTGAGATATAACCGAGAACGTCTTTTATTTCGAAACTGAACCTCCGCGGTGAGCTCCCATTTCGGTTGATGTAACACAGCGACGAAAAAGTTGGCAAGATTCATCCCGTACCGCTTCGTTTTGTAGAATAGATTGAGCGGTCCATCTACCGTAATCTGAAACATATCCACGTTTTCAGATTTCTCTTTCCGAATCGTTGAGAGGAGTTGATTAAATCTAAGATACTTGAACAACTGACGTAGTTCGGCAGTCATGGAATCGGTGAGATTTAGCGTGAGCGTGTTGCAGTGAAGAAGTAAGCCTTGCACCTGCGCGGCGTTGTATCGGTGTAGTAGATGTTCAGCAGAAAGTGTTTTGAAAGATAACACCGGTTGACAACTCGGTAGATCAGCGTAGAGTCTATCGCCCAACTCCGCTTCCGGTTGCGATTCGTTTCCCGCTATCTGTCCAACTTTCTGCTGATAGTCCACATAGTCCTGAAACTGCTCTTGTGAAAGCAGCTGGCTTGTCTCTGTGAAAAGTTTCTGCCGAAACGCAATCAGTTCTTCGTTAGGGGCAGTGTCAAACTCAGTTCTATCTAACAGAAGTTTTTCAAGTCCACGTTTGACTATAAGCGTCCCTGGTGTACTATCAATAACATGTTTGCTTGCCTCTAATAACGTTGACCGTGCTTTGTCAGGTGATTCTTCAAAGACAGTGATTAATTGATCAGCAATTGTCAGTAATTTGTTATCGGTGGGATTAACAAATTGAGGATAGATTTGCCCGTTCTGAGTTTTGTATCGGAGCAGGTCTTTGGTAAGCATGGCCTTCTAACTCTATACTGTAGGAGGGGTTTTCAACCCCGATAATGTGCCTATTACCTTGTTTGGTAAGCGTGGTGTTGTCTTCGCCGCTTGTTAACAAACTGTTCGCTGGTCTGTTTGGAAATGAGTTCGTAAAGCACAGCCTGTTTGCCTTCTCGTTTGCGGAGAATACGTCCTAACCGCTGCACATGTTCTCGCACACTGCCACTCCCTGAAACAATTACAGCGACATTCGCTTCTGGCACATCCACCCCCTCATTTAGCACTTTGGAAGTTACAAGGATAGAATAAGTGCCATCGCGAAATCCGTTCAGAAAATTATTTCGCTCTTTCAGTTTGGTTTGATGCGTTAGCACAGGCAAAAAGAAACGCGTTCCTATTTGGTATGCCGTATCGTTATCCTGCGTAAAAATAAGGATTCGGTCCCCTTGATGCCGTTGAATGAGTTTCCACACCCACTCCTGTTTTGCAGCGGAGGCGAAGCTCAGCTGCTTCTGTGTGAGATACGCTTTGAAAGCGGTACGTCCTTCTTCAGATTGTGAGGATTTCCACAGAAATGTTTGCCATCCGCGCGATGTTCCCATATTGATTCTCGCTTTTTTAAGGAAGTTCAGATAGGTGCGTCGCGCTTCCTCATATTGAACCCGCTCCGTGTCCTCCATATCAACTGCAATCGTGACGACACGATATTCGGAGAGCGTTTTTCCGGAAAGTTCCTGTACCTTCGCTTCATAACAACATTCACCGACAAGTGCATAGAGTCTACTCTCTTTTCCATCAACGCGTTCGGGGGTAGCCGTCAATCCTAAACGGAAAGGGGCAATGCTGCTGATTGCTGCGTATTGATATTGGTCTCCTGGTAGGTGGTGGCATTCGTCAAAAATGGCGAAACCGAATCGATTGCCGTAGTGAGGTGCATGCATCACAGCAGACTGGTAGGTTGTCACGGTTAAATCTTGTAATTCATGTTGCCCGCCACCATAAAGCCCAACCTCTTGTCCAAAATGTTCTTTTAGCACTTCATACCATTGGTGCATTAAATCGATTGTCGGTACATGCACAAGCGTCGGGCGTTGCGTATCCGCAATGAGCAAAATAGCGATGAAGGTTTTACCTGCACCTGTTGGGAGACTTATAACACCGCGCTTATTATTTGCATGCCAAGCATCAATTGCTTCACTCTGATATGGATAGGGTGATACGATTTTTTGGTTGGTGAAGGTTTTGACTGTGAATTGTCGTGCTGTATCGTCATAAGGGATATTGTGTGCCCGCAGCTGCGAGATAATATGACGATAACGGTAGGCAGGGGCGCGGAAGGTCAAGGTGCGCTCGTCCCATCGGATATCTGGCAACTGCGATTGGAGTTCCTCTGGGACATTTTGTAGGATGAGAGTACCTTTGTCAAAATCAATTTTTAAAGGTGCCATTTGCCTTCACTTACTCTGGTGTATTGTGTTGACCCATTACGCGAACGCACCAATAACTTCCGTTTCTATCCTGATTCTCGGGCCTGTTGAATCTCTTTGAGAATCATTTTGATGTCTTGTTCAGGTAGTTTATGTCGGTCAAGAGTGTAATCACTTTTACCACTTTTGTCCTTAAGGATTTTATCTAAAAGTGCATGAAGTTCCGGATCACTATGCCGTAGTTCTTCCATTTTTTTATTTAGTATCGCTTGGATGTTCATTTTTAAGAACCTCCTGTAACCATGTGTAAGGGTTTTCAACCTGAACGGAAAGTTTATTACGAGCTTGAACACTTTTCGTTTTTCGGACTAACTTGTCATCTGTTGTCAAGAATACATCAGCATTGCCTCGCTCTGCACATGCAAGATGCAAAGCGTCTTCAATCTTGAAACTCAATAATTCAAAATGTATGGCTTTCAGAACTTCTTGTTCGCTTACATAAACAGTGTGATGTGCGTAATTTAGAAGATCTTTTATCATATTACGTTGATTTGAATTAGGATTCTTTAATACTTCCACCATCAAAAAATCGCTAATCACCCATTGCCAGTTTGTTGCAAAGAAACCTATTATTGCTGCTATAGCTTGGGTTTCCTGCTGAATTCGCTCCTGTGTTTGATTATCAAAGAGACGACTTAAACAACAGGTGTCAAGATAGATTTTCAAATTTTGAAATTGATTTTGCAATCGCTGATCCTATAACAATTCGCTAATCTCTTATAAATTTTCATTTGAATTATACCATACTTTCCGTTAATATAAAAGAAATTTGGTTAACAGCAAAAATAGCACGAAAGGAAGAATCTATGCCGAAACTCATAATAACACCGCCACAGAACGCGGAATTACAAGCGTGGGCAGAACGTATACGAAACGAAGTGCCCACATACAATATCGTCTTGCCAAAAACAGAAGAAGATGTAAACACACATCTTCCCGATGCAGATGCTGTTTACGGTTGGGTATCTCCTGAACAATTGCCGTTAGCAAAAAACCTACGATGGCTACAAAGTCCTGCCGCTGGTCCTTCTCCCGGCTACTATTACCCAGCACTGATAGAGCATTCAGTCGTTGTCTGCAACCCACGTGGTATCTATAATGACCACATTGCGCAACATATCATGATGTTCGTATTAGCACTTGCTCGCGGATTGCCCTACTATATGGACGCACAACGTGAAGGGGTCTGGGATAAAGATGCACGCAAAAGTGGATATATTGACCTTGCGAGAGCGACTGCACTGATTGTCGGTATAGGCGGTATCGGGCACGAAACAGCACGACTATGTTCAGAATTCGGCATGAAGGTGATCGGTGTTGACGCAAGATGGGAATATGCTGTACCGTTTGTGGAAAAGCATGAACCCGCGGAATTAGACATACTCCTTCCGCTTGCCGACTTTGTAATAGTTACCACCCCACATACTCCGGAAACAGAGGGAATGTGG
>JAPPMR010000937.1 GCA_028818995.1 Candidatus Poribacteria bacterium
TGTGAAAGAGAGCGATTTGAACCGTATACCCTGATGGTTTGCAGTTGAAACGACAGTGCCTTCAGTTCAATCTTGAGATAAGGCGTGGAGGTATTGACATTAACTACTTGTTCAAACTGCTGATAACCGACCTTCAGGAACTGCAGCGTCTGCTGTCCTTCCGGCACGGCATCAAACTTAAACCGACCGTTTGCATCGGTTCGGACGCGCTTCTCAAATCCCTTAATACGGACCGTAACCCCATCAAGTCGAGTACTGCTCTGTGTTTCAGCAACCTCTCCTTCCAAGGATCGTGTTGTGTTTGAAGCACTTTGGGAATCCTTGAGATAGCAAAATAGGCATACCATTATCCCAGACACCAACACGAATAGGTAGGGACGCTTTCTAAGCATCCCTACCGTGGGAGACCTATGCGAACAAGCACAAGTGCTTAACATGGGGCCCCCTTATTGAACAGTTACCGGTATGAGAAATGCTGCCGTGAAATCTGGATGGTCCCCGTGAAGGAGTTGAAGTTTGATTTCCGTTTTGCCTGCCTTCAATCCCTCGAGCCCAAACGGTAACTCGTCACCGTGATCATCGTGGTCATCGTGATCATCATCGTGGTCATCGTGATCATCATCGTGGTCCAGATGGATCTTGATAATAGCGGAATCGTACTCCGACAAGCCCAAGGCGAATTCTTCCTCATGCCCATGTTCATCCACTGCCTCTACTTCATGGAGGTGGGCTTCGTGACCGTGTTCATCAAGAAATACGGCATGGACCTCAATCTCTTCACCAACGTTGACGGTGAGGCCTCCGGTACGGGTTTCTTTAAACTGACGATAGACCTCCACCTCATCGACTTCTAAAATAAAGCCGTCGACATCGGCGTGAATGGGGGCATCCCCATGGTCGTGGTCATGGTCATCAACAATGGGGTTGTCATCTTCACCGCAACCGCCCATAAAAGGTAGCACTGCTACCAAACTTATTAACATTAATCGTGAAATTGTAAGAGAAAAGTCGCGTTCAAAAAAGCACTTAAACATTGTATTCTCCAATTTTTGTTTTACGGCACAAAATACGTGCCTAAAAAATTATTTTTAACTATAGCACAGAGTGTGCATGATACAATAAACAGAAATATACATAGTAGATGCGTAGATACAAAGATAACGCTGTAGAAAAACACACAAATATCGCGCTTCCTACACAACTATAGACCAGATATAAGTCTCAGAAGTAGGACAGAAACAGTGGATAAAAGGGCGCGCAAACCCACGTAAGAACATTTGTATTGACACATTGCCCCTCTCTTAATGGCTAATACAAATTCCTCATCCTACGAGAAATAATAACTAAAGACTAATTTGTAACTTTTAGAGGTAAAATGGATTGGGGAATATAGGGGGTGCCCGACTCTGAATATTTGTGGTGGGTGTTAAGGGCACAAAAACAACCTTGCTGGGTAAAGGTTGATCAGAGCAAGGTGAAGGGAGGACTATAGCAGTTGGTTGGATTTCGAATTCTACGGGCGAATTAATAAATACACAAGCTGCACAACTTTCCGAACAATGAGAGGATTCATCGTGTTCAGACTCATGATTGTGTTCAGACTCATGATTGTGTTCAGACTCATGATTGTGTTCACACTCATGGTCGTGCAACAGCGGACTAAAACCAAGCACTGTTACATAACAAACTATCGCAAATAATATGAAGATATTAGAAGCAAATTTGCGGTTTTTCAAGAATCAACCTGCTTGTGTTACTGCGTATTTTAAGATATATTATACTATACAAATCAGGTGATTGCAAATGTTTTTGAAGATATAGGTGGGTTCAGTATTTGACATCCTCTATTTTTCTCTTGTTGGTGGGCTTTATAAGCCCGATGCACAAAGTGGTAGACAACAGATGCCAAACGCCTATTTAGCGTTGAGTTGGCTATGTCTTAGTAACACAATGGAGGTGGGTAAAGTAACCCGCCTCCACAGGACGAATAAAGGATATGAGAAAAATCTACTTAATCTTCTAATTCAATAATTACTGTTACACGTTTTTCTGGAGCAAATATAGTTTTAGCCAAGTTTTCTATATCTGCACCAGTCACCTGCTGAATCGCATCCCGTATTTCTTTTCCGTTGATTTGTAATTGATATTGACGCCCAATACTGAAGGCTAAACTGTACATATTTTCTCCCCACTGTGCATCCGGTATATCAACTGTGCCTAAAAGAGCCAACATATTAATCGTTTGCTGTTTTTCTTGTGGCGTAAGTTTAGATGTCAATGCGGCTTGAAGGCGTTGATCCAATTCTTTCAGCACAGCGTCAACATTTTCTCCAGACGTTAATTCTGTCTGGAGGACAAGAGTGGTAGGATCATCAAGGGGCGGGTAGAAAATAGGTTGAATTTTACCCATTTGAAATTTGGTTTGCAATGCATACGCCATACGTGAATGTACTATTAGAAATGGCACATATTCCTTGCTACCTGGCAAAGGTGCTGCATATCCGATAGCAGCGACTCCGGTTGCATTTGGCACCACAGGTTGGACATTGATTTTGTTAACATCACCAGTTTTAGGTTTGGATTTAGGATGAGGTTCCGGTAGTAATTTGCCGGGGACAATTTGACTAAGATTTTCGTGAATGGATTTTTTCGCTTCCTCAACATCAAACTTGCCTGCTACAATTAAGATAGCATTGTTCGGTTTATAGTAGTCTTTCCAAAATTGTTGTAATCCAGCGACTGTGATTGTTTGGATATGCGCAATAGCACCACCACGTTGTCCACCTTGAGGGATAGGGTGCAACAGTGCTCGCGCATGGTTTATGCCTGCCAACATTGGGATGCCACCATACATGTTTGTCAATTCCTGCTTCACACGAGGCACTTCACGTTTAATATCCGCTTCGGTGATGCGAAGGTCGTTCATGCGTGCTGCAACGTCCTTTATTTCATCTGAAAATTGTTCTGCTTTAACAACACCAGCAATGACTGTGAAGTCCGTTCCGGTTTGCGCGTTCCAACCTGCAGGATAGTGCCTCGTGAACTGCATCACGTTGCGGGCAGGCGTTTCACCAGCGGCTGCGGTGACATACATGTGTTCCAGTAGGTGCGCCATCCCTGATTTGCCTACCGGATCGTGATTTTCACCGATATTGTATAGCACGACAAAAGCGACACTTTTTACAGTCGGTACAGGATGTAGAATTACGGTAAGCCCATTATCCAATTTATACGGTTCAGAAGTTCCAGCAGACAAGATTGATGCTACTAATAATATACCTATAATTATTGTTGTCAAAATGATGTGCTTAATTCTGTTGGTCATTTTTGTTACCTCCAAGTGTTATGTCTTCAGACATAGATTTCCTAAGTTCGACAAGACAAGGAAAATAGAATAAGGGTTGATTTGCTTATCTTCTCGTCGGTTGCATTTGCTCTAATAGCTCTGGTGGAATATCGGGCAATCCTAACATTTCTCGCAGACTCGCGTACTGGAAATATCCTTCTAATTCAGCAGGCACGGGCCCATCAAGCGAGTCTTGTAACACCTGAAAATCAACATCGTATGCACCTTCATATCCTTCAAAAGTAACGAAGGTAACTGCACCGGTAAATTTCTCAGTGATACGTTGACAGTACTCTTGCAAATCAGCTTCCAACGCTTTCCCTCTTGCCTCTAACTCTGGATAATTTTCAGGTGTTATTCCACCTTGGAAATCCTCCATCAGTTTTTGTGTTTCACTTAGGAGTCTGTCAAATTCGGAGAAAACCTCTTTGAGCAGGACAACCTTTGGATCTTCTTGTGGGGATCCTGCTGCCGTGGTGAGAAGTTCTTCAACAGGTTCAGCGGTTTCGTCTGGTTCAGGTGCTAATTCTTCAGAAACTACTGATGATTCCTCCACTTCAGCGTCCGAGGCTTCTTCAATGTCCACAGTTTCAGGTTGAGTCGTAACTTCAGGCGATGTAGTCTGTTTTACCGTCTCAGGCACTTGCTGAGAGGACACAGTGCCTTTATAGACTTTCACAGGTTCATGAGTTTGTAAATTTTGATAACGGTTAAAGATTATTACCGCAGCTATCAATAAAATAACTATTCCTCCGGCATAGAGGAAGTGAATGTTTTTACGTAACATGATAGATACCTCCCTAAATTAGCGTCAAATGATTATCTGAAAAAGACCGTTTGTTTCTTAACATAGTATTGGCATTTCAGATTACGATTATTAGTGACGTGATTTTAGGGTGGAAAACGTGCATAATTTGAAAAATCTGGATTTCTATATACTGCTTTGCTAAGTCCTGGAGCAATCCAGAAGCGAGGGCAACCGTTTGATGAAATGGATTTCTTCTTCGCTCAAAACTGATAACCGTTTCGGATTTTGTGTTTCCATGATGTCACCTTTCCTTAAATGCTGACGCAATTTAAGGCATTAAATAATGTTAAAATCAACTTTAATTTATAAAAGTTGGGATGATAGGAATCAAGCCGGAATGTCTTTGCAATAGATTGTGAAAACACTGGAGAGTGAATTGATATAGATATTCTTAGGTATTAGTTAGGAACGAAAACGTGTTTATGTGGTTTCTCGATCAATTTCAGTCAGTGTTTCATGAAGGGAGGAATTTAATTGGACTAACTCTTGTTGTAGGTCGTATATCTGTTGACGCAGTATTTTGACTTCATTATGCGTTTTTCGATCTGCGTGTTTACGACGTCGGTACTCAATAAGTTGAGAACGATTCAATCTTAATCGTTGAATGTAAAATATGCCTTCAGTGGTTTCGCCGACAAACTGGCTGTTTTCCTGTTCGCGAAGATGTAAAGTTAGGTTATCTTCAAGTGGGTGAAGTAAACGAATATGTGGCACTTGAACTTCGTGCCAATATGCGCCTTTATGCTCATTACATCGATGGCAACAATAAACGAGGTTTTCATCAGCATTTGTGCCACCATGGATTGTTGGTTGATGATGATCCACTGTTAGTGTTGCTCCAACGTCTGACTCATGGACCCCACAATATCCGCAACTGTAAGCATAACGCTGACGGATTCTCTCTCGCTGTGATTCATCCATTCTTTTACTTTGTTTCAACGTATTCTTTTGAGAGGTTTTGCCCGGTTAGACGATGATACTTCTCAGCAAGTGATGCGTGTTTTGATCGGAGTTGTGTCAGGTATGTGCGGGCATCAGTCAACAGT
Source organism: Candidatus Poribacteria bacterium (assembly GCA_028818995.1). The sequence continues at coordinate 5,201 of JAPPMR010000937.1, forward strand.
TGCTTGTGTTCAGTAACGATATCTTGTAATTGTGAGGCAGTTTCCTCCAATTTCGCTTTTTCTTCCTGCAATTTTCGACTTTTTTCCTTCGCTGGCTTCAATGCCTCTGCTTCCTCAGCATCTAACTCAGCGAAGATGGCTAAAAGTTCTGCTTGATCTTGCTC
>JAPPMR010000246.1:0-1757 GCA_028818995.1 Candidatus Poribacteria bacterium
ATGCAGTACAGAGAACGTTGGGAAGAAATTGAAGACATTGGCGAAGGTGGACAGGGCAAGGTCATCCGCGTTTTTAACAAGCAAGAGGCCCTATCGGACCTTTCTATTCTCACTGAAGCTATCGCTGATATTAGAGGGAACAGACGAAGTGAAGAGTTAAAGGAGAAGATACGAAAAGGCATTGCCAAAATTGTGCGTGCTGAAAATCCTGTGAATCATGGTGCCCTCAAAATTCTTCACGCACCTGATGAAGTTCGAAATTTCGCGGATGCAGAGGAACGGCTAAAACGGGAATTGAAGGCTATGGAGCAAGCCGACCATCCGAACCTGCTGAAGGTTTTGGATTATAACCTTCAGGAGAAGTGGTTCGTCTCGAGATACTATCCAAATGGCACTTTGCAAGATAGATCTGATTGGTACACCGGACAAGTAGAACGCGCCCTAACTGCAATTCGGCCAGTCGTTGAGGGAGTCGCCACCTTGCATAGAAAGGGACTTGTCCATCGTGACATCAAGCCAGAGAACATTTTCGTAGATGAGAAGGAACAATTGGTACTAGGTGATTTTGGCCTCGTATTCTTTGAGGATCCAGGACATACGAGAATTAGTGGTACCCTCGAAAACGTTGGGAGTACCGACTGGATGCCCCCATGGGCTACACGCATGCGCATAGAAGATATAAACCCCAGTTTCGATGTGTTTTCATTGGGTAAGACTATCTGGGCAATGGTATCGCGTGAACCGATTCTCCAATTGTGGTATCACCGCGAACCGAAGTTCAATCTTGAGAAAATGTTCCCCAATAGACCCGAAATGGCACTTCTCAATAACTTACTCGATAAATGCATTGTCCAATACGAACACGAACAGAAGTTTCTCAAAAACGCGGATTCGTTGCTTGAAGAAATCGATAGTCTTCTCAATGCCCTGAGACTTGGCGCAGATCTAATGAGTGATTCAGAACGTCCATGCAGGGTTTGTGGTTTCGGGAAGTATCAACTGAAAGTTAACAATAGAGACAGGTATAGTTATGATCATATCCGAAATTTTGGGTTGCATCCAGCGGGGGTACAGACCTTCAAGGTATTCGTCTGTGATAACTGTGGAAACGTCCAACTTTTCTCCTGTCAACGGGATAGTGATCCTCCGGGATGGGCAAAGAGTACCAATTAGAGTCTTGTTTTATCAATGAGTCATTTCACGACTGCCTAATCGTGATGATGAGACAGGTCACAGACTCATAATAAAGAGACACTCAATTGGGTAATTTGACCGATAGTTTTGCCTGACAGCTCAGGCTATTTTTAATTTATATGCAACCTTCATTTATTTTTAGATGATAGGAGACACTAATGCCAAACAATCCGATTTTTTTGCAAGACATTTGGCCGATTAATAATGAAACTGATTACAAAGTCCACTTTGCCCGCAGGAATACGGACAATGAATACGGCGAACCCCTAAACGTCTGGGTGCGTGACCCATCAGAATGGCAAGGATGGCAGCAATACTATCCGGGCAGGGATGACTTTAACCGTACTTTCATTTTTTCGCTGATGAAATTTTACCACGAGGAAGATACATGGTTATTCGGCGGCGTTTTTCGCGTTAAAGGTCTGTACAAAGATGAAAATAATGACCATTATTATGAGGTAGAACGGACTCCGACTCTCGAAGCCTTCATAGGTCGGTTGAAACTGCACTCTCCCTACCGAGAGCGCACAACTCGCGTGAATTTCGAGAATCACTACGCCAAT
>JAPPMR010000246.1:1767-5364 GCA_028818995.1 Candidatus Poribacteria bacterium
GCCTTACTCTGGACAAAGTTTCCCCGGCTACGAAGACATTGATCTATCCTTTGACGAACTTGAATCTCTGGTCAAGAATGACAGACAGGACTGGAAGGCTGCGCTCTCGAACGTGAAGGGCATCTACCTTATTAGCGATACGTCCACGGCCACGGGCAAACGCTATGTCGGCTCTGCCTATAGTGACGGGGGAATATGGTCCCGATGGAGTTCTTACGTCGCCTCAGGGCATGGGGGTAACATCGGACTCAAAGAATTGGTAGAAAAACATGGTCTGGCTTACTGCCGAGCCCATTTTCGCTTCGCACTGCTAGAACATCGCTCCGTACTCACAGACAAGAAAGTAATCGAAAACCGTGAGACTTACTGGAAAGACATTCTCCTCAGTCGGGGTAAAGGCGGCTTCAATCGCAACTAAATTTAACGAATTAGGGACAATTTCTTATGGCAAATTCAAAGTTATTTATTTCCTATAGTTGGTCGAATCCCATTCACGAACAGTGGGTGTTGGATCTAGCCACTGAACTTCGTCAATCTGGTGTGGATGCAATCTTAGACAAATGGGATCTCAAGGAGGGCCATGACTCCGTAAAATTTATGGAAAAAATGGTTAACGATCCTGATATCAAAAAGGTTGTCATGGTGGTGGATGAGGTTTATGCCGCAAAAGCAAATGAGCGTGCAGGAGGGGTGGGAACAGAGACCCAGATTATTTCCAAAGAGGTTTATGACAATCAGGAGCAAGATAAGTTTGTTGCTGTGATCGCCGAAAAAGATCCGTCAGGTAAGCCATATTTACCTGCATACTATAAATCCAGGATATATATCGATTTAAGCGAGTCAGACAGTTATGCGGAAAATTTTGAGATCCTATTACGATGGATATATAACAAACCACTACATAAAAGGCCTGAACTTGGAACGCGCCCTTCATTTCTTGAAGACTCTGAAGGCATATCTTTAGGAACAACTGCGGCACTAAAAAGGGCTATAGCAGCAGTTAAGGATAATAGACCCTTTTCTTCCGGGGCAATTGATGAATATTTTTCAATTTTTTCTGAGAACTTAGAAAAATTCAGAATTAGCGATGTCGCGGGAGAGCTTGATGACGCGGTAATTGATAATATTGAAAAATTTATACCTCACAGAAATGAAGCGATAAGTCTTTTTATAACGATTGCCCAATATGGACCTGAAGAAGAAAATATCGCTAAATTGCATAGATTCTTAGAAAGCTTGATCCCTTATATGGAAAAACCTCACACTGACCGGACTGATTGTAGTGTCGATAATTTTAAGTTTATCGTTCATGAGCTATTTCTTTATGCTGTGTCCGTTCTAATAAAATACGAACGATTTGAGCAAGCCAACTATCTGATACAGAATCAATACTATATTGATAGCGACCCTTATCACGGACAGGCTGCTATGGTGCAATTTCCTGTATTCAGGGAATTCATGCCTTCATTAGAAAAAAGAAACCAACGGCTAGAACTTCAGAGGTTATCTTTACGATCTGATCTACTGAATGAGAGAAGCCAGAGTTCAGGAATAGATTTTAGGTACATTATGCAGGGGGACTTTGTCTTGTTTATGAGATCGGAAATTCAACAGGTAGATTTTAGATGGTTTCCAGATACATTACTTTATGCTTGTCGGTACCCTAAGACCTTCGAGATTTTTGCTCGCTCTGTCTCAAGGAACTATTTCGAAAAAGTAAAATGCCTACTGAATGTAAGGCAACCTGACGACCTCAGAGAATTGATGGAGGCGTACAAAACCGATCGTCGTCCACCAAATTGGGATGATTATGAATCTCTTAACCCTGCGGTATTATTAGGGTATGAACATCTCGCAACCAAGGTATAACAATAAAAGGTCCGAAGTTCCTCCGCTTGAGATACTGTTCTGGAAAAACGTGCTTTCCCTCATCAATAGATTCTCGCTACTTTCTCCCTGAACCGAGGGACGATTTTTTCACAATACCGCTTATTCATCGCTCAAATTTTACACTTTTTTGCCAACGCTTGTCCTCCTCTATCCTCGCCCCAACAGGCAATTCTCAAATTCGAGTTGTAAACAAGACCACAATACTGCATATTGGAGGCATAATGAGGTGCCTGAACTTTTTTCGAGCCTTTTTATCGCTTAATTTTGTGATAATTGCATTTTTTGGCCTGATATTTGCCTGAGTTCTGACTGTTGTGTTTGTCTAAAATACGACCACCCTTCAGAACAAAGGAAGCAGAAGTGTCAGACGACCATAATTCAATTAAAGAATATAAAGGCATTCTGGGACAGGTCACTTCACCCCTGATATTTTTTGCTCTGGCACTTCTGGTCATTGAAGGAATCATTGGAATTACAGTTGTCAAATCAAAACTCGACGCTATCCAGCAATTCTACATGATTCTCGTTATGGCCTTTCTATTTCTATCTGTTGTCGGCCTCGTAGCATGGATTACTGTGAAATATCCGTTGAACTTAATGGATAAAGTTGATGAAAATTTGAGACGCAATGAATTGATGGAAACGCTCCTCGGAAGTGACATGTTCAAAGATGCTGTTATCGACATCGTATCGGATATTGTCAAGGAGCCACAATCAGAGGAAAAAGAAAATGGATCAAAATGAACAAGGGACGATAAAGGATATTGTCAAAGTGATCTATCACTCCAGAGGTGACTGGCGTACACCAGGGGGCATTGCAAGAGATCTCAAAATATCTCCTGAAACGGTCATTCAAATCGTCAAAAGGCATCCCGAATTTTTTATTTTAGCGAGCGACGACCGGGCAAAATATGTTATTCGTTTCGGTGGTCTCGATGCCGTGTCACTCACTGATAGTGCGCGAAATTTATATCTTCAGGAGCTAACGCTGAGTTCATAGCTCACGACACATCTCGCCCTATATTCAATCTTTCAGAACAAAAAACACCTGATTATTGATCACCTCGCCTGTCTCTTTATCCGGATAACGGGATTCCCCATCAAAAAAAACAAAAGGCGGGTACTGCCCTGCGGGAATAGTATTAGCGCCAGTGGGCCGTTCCAGATTCGCCTCATTAAAAATCGCATCCTGCGGCAGTGCGAGCCATGTCTTCCAATCCCCATCCCCCTCATTCAAAGTCAACCAGACCAGACGTTTATCCTCTGTCTCCCAGTTTAATCCACGCGTGGGCTTGCCCTCATTCCAGCCCTTGCCAAGAGGCTGAAGCTCCAGCAACGCATAAAGCGTACCCGCTTCATCCATACTAAACGCACCCCGGCATCCCGTCGGCCGGTGATCTGGAAAACCCGCATCAATGGACTCTCGCTCCCAGACACCCTCTGCATCGAGATAGGCGTGAACAATCTCACCCGGCTCATCCAAATGCGAAACATAGAGAATATGTGGACCCTCAGAAGAAACCACGATACAACCCTGTGCGAGAACCTCGGGACGGGGCATAGGCTCGTGGCGTTCATCCTCCTCAGAACGAACGAGAATATCGAGTTGCTCGGGCCGCGCTGGCAACTCGACGCGCGAGCCATCGGCTCTTTCCCAGGACGCGCCACCATCTCGGCTACACATATAACACACAGCCTGATGTAGCC
>JAPPMR010000651.1 GCA_028818995.1 Candidatus Poribacteria bacterium
CTGCAAGACACGTAGCAGGTGATTATTCTTCTGTGCTATCTTATTTGTTTTCTTCTTCACCAACCAACTGCTCTTTTTTAAGATACCCAATAATTAACTTACACGCCTGGATAATCGCGTTTAAGAAATCCTATACCTTGAAAGAAATAATTATAACGTGAACTCGGTATAAGAAATATGAGGTTTTTAATGATTTGAATTCTATCCACATAGCCGCGGCAGGTACGGTTTCCTAACCCGCATCGATTCCCCAAAATTGCTTATACCGAACTCACGTTATTTTTCTCTGAAAACTCTGAAATTTACAAACTGAAAATAACTTGTCCGATACCTCTTTCCTATGGTATAATAAAATCCAACAACGCGGAAACGGTATATCGTATTTGAGATTGTCCAGCGTCTTAGAATTAATCTGAAGCTGTGTTGCGCCCGAAAGAATATGCTATTAGATGTCACAAAGCCGAAAGCATCTCGAATTGCACTAACTGAAAGCGATACCCCAGATGCATTCAAGCAACTGCTTCGAGATTACTGGACTTGGCACTATAACGACTCACTACATGATGCTGTCAAACTACTTTTAAGCATAGACTTAGGTTGGGAACAAATTCCACAACTCACGACACCTCCCGTTGGAGAGGTAATTTCACCTCTGGGACATGCACTCGCTCATGCTGAAAAGGAAGTTCGGGAGGCTGCCCTACAAGTGCTGGATACAACCGTGTGTATTCCAGCTGGAACTGCACTTATTGGGGAAGAATGTGAACCGCTCAAAATTGACGAATTTGAGATCGGCGTTTATCCCGTGACCAATGCACAATACCTTCGATTCTTACAAGACACTGGACATGGACCTCCAAAGGATTGGGTTGACAATCCTCAGCTAAACCATGAAATTTACGCATTAAAGGGTGACCATCCTATAGTTTGGATCAGTTGTGAAGATGCGGAAGCTTACGCTAATTACGTCGAGGGAAGATTGCCGACATTCGCAGAGTGGCAGTACGCAGCGCGCGGCACCGATGATAGAATGTTTCCGTGGGGATACGAAATAGACAAACCACGCTGTAACACGACAGAACTCGGTGCTGAAGGCACAATACCAGTCGGCGCGTTCAAAGATGGTATTAGCCCGTTTGGATGTTATGATATGATAGGTAATGTCTGGGAATGGACCAGCACCCCTTATGACGATGAAGCTACCTTCCGTGTTGCTTGTGGCGGTGCTTGGTATTACAACCACGATTATAGTACCTGTACCAGTTTCGATTTTTTCAGTACAAACTATGCTGAATTTGTAATAGGGTTTCGCGTTGCTCGTTGATGCTGCATCAACATTGTTATTATGGTAAAGAATACAAATAATTATACACTTACCTCCCACGGTAGGCGAGGTTTCCTAACCTCGCTTATACAAGTGTAAGAATAATTCAAAAATCTACAATAATTGACACTTTTTTTGCACATAGGTGTTACAGTAATTGAGTTTCAGAAAACGGCAAATGGAGTTAACGGATGAAAAATAATAAAACCGATGAAGAACAAGTCTCAATTAAAGACGAGTCCGCTAATTCTCCGCTAAAACGTGATGAATCGGTTATTTCATCAGAAAGATTACAGAATCGGGTTATTCAGCGTGGACGCTTAGATATTCATCTTCATCAAGCCGCCGCCAAACATTTAAAACAGGGAGCGGATGCCTTAAACGCTCGCAACTATGAAAAAGCGATTGAAGAATTTCTTCAGGTAATACAACATAATCGTGAGTCCGCTGAAGCCCATTTCCATCTCGGTTTAGCTTATTTTATGTTAGAAAACTATGAAAAAGCGATTGACGCTTACAAAATGGCAATCGCGTGCGAACCGAGCGAAGTGACTGTGTATATCAATCTTGCATCCACCTATCGTATGCTAAAACGTTATGACGAGGCAATTGAAGTTTACGAAAGTGCTATCCGGTCTATTCCGAACCATCCAGAATTACATTCGGAACTCGGGGCAGTTTACTCTCTCCGAGGCAAACGGCAAGAAGCCATTGCTGCTTTTAAAACTGCGATGCGCCTCAAATTAAATACAGCGAAAGAGTATCGTCCAACAAAAACAAAGGGCAGCGAAGAAGAATAAAACAAAATCGTTACTTAACGACTTGTGCTAGTTACATAACAGTTTTGTTGTTTTTCACAATTGTTCATATTCTGTAGGAGCGATCTCCGAATCGCGACCCGTTGTAGTCGGGAATCGGAGTTCCCTCCTACCTTTGAAGGCGGCAAGAATCGGAAAAGTTATGGAATTCAACTCAAACGAGACGGGCATGTGAAATATAAACATACCAAATGTTAACTAACACAACGTGTTTACTTAACCTGAATAGATAGGAGAACATCATGATAGTTTCAGACGAAGAATTGATGCTGGAATGCAGTAAAGGAGATATGAGTGCATTTGAGTTGCTTGTCAGGAGGTATCAGGATGCGCTTGTGAACTATATCTATTATACCATCAACGATTATCATCGTGCCGAAGATCTCGCGCAGGAGACGTTTCTCCGTGTTTTCAAGAACGCGAGTCGTTATGAGCCGAAAGCATCCTTTAAAAGTTGGCTTTATACGATTGCTACCAATTTGTCTAAAAACGAAATCCGAAATCGGGCTCGGCGAAATACATACTTTCTGGAAGATATGGTTGAAGAAAACGAGGATGTGTACCACTCTGAATTTATGATAGATACCCGTTATCAACCGGATATCCTTTATGAAAAAAAAGAACGTCAACAACTCATCAAGAAAACATTAAAGCAGCTCCCTGAAAATCAACGTTTAGCATTAACACTGGTAACATATCAGGAACTTAGTTATGAAGAAATTTCTGATATTCTAAATTGTTCAACAGGAGCAGTAAAATCTTTAATTCACCGTGCACGTCAAAACATGAAAAAACTACTTATCAAGGCTGGAATTGGAGGTGGAGTCAATGAAAAAATATAAAATAAGCGAATGTAAAAACGTTCAAACACAACTTTCAGCCTATTTTGACCATGAAATGCCCACGTGGAAACGACACCTGATTCGGTGGCATCTAAAGCAGTGTCCGGATTGCAGTGCGCGAGTCAAGGCGATAGAACAGACGCATAAACTTCTTCACCTTGCAGAACCGGTTGAGGCTTCCGATACTTTTCTGTCAACTGTAATGTCCCGTGCAACTACGTTGAAAACGACCCAAAAGGCACAGCAGTCGATCTTCAATCGCTTCGGTTCGTTTGTTGAAGGGTTGCAAATGCGGATGCGAGGCAACATTCGCGCTTATAACCTTGTTTATATGTTTGGGTTAATATTTGCTGTATTTACAATGATAGGTGTAACGCTCTATTCACCTCGTATTGATAGTCTTAACCCGTTCACTCAATTAAGTTCTAAATCATCAGAGGTTCAACAAGAAAGGCTTATTTCGTTTGAAGTAATTCCACAGCAGGAACCTAAACGTTCCCTTAAAATTCGTTGATGAGGTTCAACAATGAAAAGTTTAAACCGCCACACCGTAAGGTCTATAACGCGTAAAGCACTGCTTATTTCAACGATATTCCATGTATTCTTTCTGGTCACGCTGTTTTATTTTTCTATTCGCAATCAGCCTATTTTACCCAATCAAGACAAGATTGCTGTAACACTTTCAACAGCACCAAAACCGCTGCCAGCAAAGATTCCTAAAAAAGCACCAATACTTCAACAACATACAAAAACCGTGTATAAAACAGCAAAACCACTTGCAGAAGTTGAAGCGATTAAACCTCACATTGCGTTTCAACCGCGTCTTACGCCTCCGTCGCCCATTGTTTCAGAACAACCACGGCTCGAACAGACAAATACAGCACCTGACGTGAAAGTGAATGTCAGCACCGCGCTCAACGAACTGCGTCAAGTTGAAGATGGGCTATCAAAGACAGAGGCAGCAGAACCAACAATAGGAAGTTCTTTCGGTTCAAAACGCTCCGGTATGCTGGGCGCACAACGCACACCTACCCGTACTACGCTTGATATTGCTGAAACAGTAGATGACGATGACGATATTCCAAATATAGCAGATCTCCAAGAAAACAAACCCTCTTTACCTTATATTCCATTTGGTTCTGTTATCAAAAATCTTGCACGTGAGATCGTGGAAACAAGTGATGGCGGGCCAATTGATGTCGTTTTTGTCATTGATGCCAGCAGTAGTATGGGTGATAATATAAAAGCAGTTGTTGAACACTTGGCAGAAATGGTTGATGTCTATAAAGCTTCAGATATTGATTACGCACTCGGTTTAACCCATTTCTCTGCACGAGCAAAGGGAAATTCACGGAAACAAGAAAACTATATAAAAGTTTTTCAATTAACTCAAAAATTTTCTGCATACAAACAGAGTCTAAATACGATTGTCCCTCGCGGCGATGAGAAAGCGTTGGACGCTATCGCGCAAACAGTCGACGAAATGCAATTCCGTGCCACATCCAAAAAACATCTTATTCTCGTTACTGATGAACCGTTCACCAGTCTTGAAGGTTTAACAGTCCAAGACTCAATTGCCCTATGTCGCGAGTTTGGCATTTATGTTAATATCCTTGGTCTGCCAAACAAACAACACCTATTACTTGCATTTGAAACTGATGGAAAATGGCACGCAATTCCCGAGGATCCGAAGAGGCAACAAGCAGTGCAAAGCAATAGAAGTCTAACACTAAAGCAAAGAACCCAATTGCTGAGAACAACACACTGGCAAAAGGCACAGAAGATCAAGAAAACATTGCTCCAAAAATATGGGAATACATCTGTAGACATCGTCTTGTTCATTGATGCAAGTAAGAGCATGGAAGATAAACTCCCACAATTTTTACAACAACTGGATATTTGGGTTCGGGATTGGGATAACGCGCTTATTGACTATCAGATTGGTGTCGTTAGGTTTCGGACACGTGCTTCCGTTGACATAGTGAATGTATTCAATCCACCACAATCTCTTGATCAGATCCACAAAATTGTCGAACTGCCATGTCAAGAAGATGAAAACCTGCTGCACGCTATTACTGAAGGTTTACGCCGTATTAAGCTCCGTCCGGATGCACAAACACATCTCATTCTTGTTACAGATGAACCTGCAAGTAAAAACTCACCTTCAGCAGGTGTCATCCAGTTTTTAGAGGAAAAACAGGCTGTTGTAAGTGTTATTGGAACTTTCGATAATTTTCAAGAAGAGGTAACAATTAAAACGGGTGGTGTGTGGGTGCCGATTCCAGAGGGACACACAACTAATCACAGGCACTGGTAATGCTTTATAGTAAAATCCGAAAATATGTTCACATTTCAATGAACAACAAACCCTACAC
>JAPPMR010000618.1 GCA_028818995.1 Candidatus Poribacteria bacterium
CCCGATGGCGCATCAACTCATCCACCAATCGGTCAGCCATAAAAACCCCGTAATCAGGATCCTTCTCCGAAAATAGTGGAAACACCGCCAGACGAGGAACCGCTTCGCGCTGCGGCAACACGTCCTCACACTGCACCGCAGAAGAAAACACGAGCAATAAAATTGAAAAAAGATGTCTCATTGAAGTTCTCTCGTTCTGGTGAAGTGTTTATAGCCTGGGCATCAAGCGCATCAATACACTGTTGATTGTCTCAAGGAGATACGCGAAAAGGTGAATGTATAAAAATATAAAGCAATTTCTGTGCCAAAACCCTCTTCTCTATGTTTTACAATTAGTTACGAAAATTTGTGCCATGAACACAGTTTCATAAGTGTCCGATTTTGATACAGTAGTGTCCGAAAATGAACACTTAATACAAAAAACTGGCACATTGTTTTATTTAAATGTGCCTGCTGTATCTTCCTTAGAACTATCGTTTACCACAATGAGTGCAAATACGCTGGGCTTGTTTATCTCGATAAGCTTTATTGTCATAGATAATGCTACCTGGAGGGTAAGTCTAAGGAGGCCTTTTAAGGTCACTGGCTAAATGTATCCAATGACTGCATAAAAAATAATTCCCAAATATTCGTGCAATGTCCGGATCACCATCTTGTGCCGAAATTGCAAAAGAATAAACCCGTCACATTGGAAGCCATTTAGATCCCATAATGTGTTATTAGACTTACCTCTCGCCCATATAATGGCATCAGGCGGTATTGAAAGGGGCTGGTGTAAATAAGAAGAATAGAGTTCTCTATTGGGGACGAATATCACTATTTTTGAAGCTAAGCCTGCATGAAAAAGATCGGCACCCAAATCAAAACTCAGGGGAAAACTGCCCTGTCCGCCGATATCGCTCACATCCGCGGATCTTGGCGTGGAAGCAATACGGATAGGATAATCGAGAATAAAACACACGTTGGAGGATGATATTAGCAATATGAAACAGGCGGGAAGAATCATTCCCGATGTCAGCACCAACCACCGCATTGATGCTAAGCGAGTGTTGGGCATAATAAATGAAAGGACAGGTAGAACTAATACCAGGATGCAGAACACGAACCCGCTAAGCCATTCTTCGTACACTCTATTTTGATCTAAAATCGAAGATAAATATCTCGCAAAATACTATCTCTCCAGCCCAGGAAGCTCCCAAAGCATAACAAAAAAAGCAAATAATCGTGAGCAATTTTCTATAAACACAAATCATCAAAATTAGGATACATTGAAGGATGGTATAATCCGCTAAAACGATGCTTTTGTCTTACTCGAGCCAAACGAGATTTGATGGCTTATAAGAAAAAACTTCCGGGGCTTAAAATGTCATTAGCCGTTTCTCGGGAAAGTTTTCTACCATTACGTCCAGATAAAGTATATTCAAATACAGCGACATCTCCATCCGACGTGCTGATGATCATAGGATGCGAAACCGATGGTTGACATAGAATTTGCCCGGGCACACCTGAAGGTTTGCTTGTCACGGAGCGCAAACGGTAAATATGGCATCTTACATTTTCCAAATCCGAAAAAGCCGGTGCATATGGAGGCAACGCACGTACGAGATTAAAAATAGCCATTCGACCAGATGTCCAATCAATCTTGCGGTCTGCTTCCGTTATTTTTCCATAATAAGATGCGAGATGGTGTTTCTGAGGGATACCCCGAACAGGCCCTTTTTTGAATCTCGCTAATGTGTCTTCGAGAAGTCTCCACCCCTTATTGCCCAGCTTCAATGCCATAGTTTTAAGTGTATCAGTTTCCAATATGGGTACTTCTGCTTGCATCAGAATATCCCCTGAATCGATATCTTCGTCTATGAAATGTACTGTGACCCCCGCGATTTTCTCGCCATTGATAATTTGCCATTCCAGCGGCTGGGGACCTCGGTAGGCGGGTAGCAAAGAGCCATGAAGATTGATGATTCCTTTAATGGGAATATCGAGAATTTTTGGAGGAAGAATAAAAGGAAAGCCAGCAACAACAATGAGATCGGGCTCACAGGCCCTTAGAAAAGCTTCAAACTGTGGCTCGTGCTTATCGACGATTTTACAGGTTGGAATCCGATTTTTCAGGCCTTCACGGACGATCAAAGGATCTTTAACGGACGCCACAATGCCAGTAACTTGCTCTTTTTGGAGAAGCATTTTTAAAGGAAAAAGTCCCCATTGACCGCCACCGAGAAATACAACTTTCATACTTAACCCATCATCGTTTATGTCGCTTTATCCTATCCACTGGCAACAGATCGTTCCAATCCGGCACTTCTCTACATTTTGTCGAGTTTTGGCCTTGACCCGTTTTGGATGTTGTTGCCGAATCATATTATGGTCTGGACTTATACCAAATTCTCAATAAAGATATTGAGCAATAGGTTCAGCATCAAACTCGTTGCTCACTACCTCCGAGAAAGTAAGACCTTTCAGATGCGATTGAAAAAGTGGTTGTGCCAAATTCAAATGTCTTTGTATCTCATTGTAGAACAATGCTGAAAACTGGGGACGATTTTGTGATGGTATATGACAGTGTGTAATAATATTGTCTCTATTAATTAAGAAAATAGCAGGTGTTTTCTGAGTAAGCAATTCGTTGTTTTTAAATAATTCGTCATTCTCATAACTAATAAGCTTATAGTGCAAATCAAAACTGCGAACATATTGCTTAATTTGAGAGACTGAAGAATTTGCTAGAGCAAGAATAGGCAATCGCGATGTCTTATCTTGGTTTTGATAAATGTGTTCTAATATCTTCAGTTGGGTGTTTAGGCATGGTTGACAGCTTTGTGGGCTAAACAACAATACAATGCCTCCGCCTGATTCTGAAAAGTCCGTCGTAACAATATCGCCCCAAATATCTTGGATTTTGAACTTAGGGAAACTTTTACCCTGGTACTTAGATGCTAAAATTGATGCATTGATAAACTCTTTGTAATTGGCGGTCTTCTTTTGCAAAACTCTTTTTTCTTGCCAATGCTGTGTATTAGTTTGTCTAACTCTCCATATACCGACTATCGCTACACTCAAAACAGCAATTAAAAAAATATTCAATAGCAGCGAAAATTTTCGAATAGGATCCTTCATAGTACGTCTCCAGATTCAAAGGTAAATTCTGCTAGAAGAGCAGAGCACATATAAAAAAGCAAGGGATAATTTATATTCAAATATACCTCAGACAGTCTTTAGTACTACTTCTCAATCGAGGAACTGGGCAAAGCGTGTTTGCTCTATTTTAGTCCGAATTTCATGATAATTGCACACAATATTTGATAACGTTCCTCTGTTTATCCGAACTAAATTTGTCTGTACTGGACATCGTGAAATCTCTATCAAATCACAAAGCATATCCACTGTCTCTTGTTGTGCATCAGCATCAACCAGGTTTCTTTCATAGATAAGAGGTATATAATGAATGTGCTCTAAGACTTCTAATTCTGCCTCTTGGAACCTCTCGCGCTTCTCCATTCTGATTAATAATTGTTGATAATTCACATTTATCTTTTTTTTGCAAAATGCCTGATCATCTGAAAATCGATGATACAGGCGCGTGTTTTCAGCAATCATATTTGAAATAGCGTGCCTCAATAAGTTTTCTCTTTTTAGATAGATGACCTGCCACTGATCTTCAATCAATCTTTTGAAAAAGCCGATCACATCATCCAACTTCTGGGTACGAGTCAGTTGGTAGATTTTTACTTTAAATCCATAAACTTCTGATGCAGATTGAATTCGACTTTTACATGTAACATATAACAGAGGATTTAAAACCCTCCGTGCAAGAATTTCGCCGTCACAGGTAATTTCAGGGTGAGAGTTAAGCAGACTTGTCAATAGTGTACTCCCGGTTCTTCCTTGCCCAAAAATTAGAAATTTGGTTTTAGGATGAACTAACCGCCCCCTCAGAAGAGAGTTCAGATATCTGAAATATAAGAATACGGAAGGCAAGGGAATCTGTTCTCTCGCTTTTTTGAGCTTATCACGCCAGTAACATGACCAAAGCGAAGACTTATACCAGTACGGTACCATTTTAGCCATCAATCGGAAATATCTCAGTTGAAGAGCCGTTTGGAAGGGGGAATATTTTGTTTCTTTTTAGTATTACAACTACTTAGTGATCCTCAGTATAATTCGAAAACGCACTCTGCTACTGTTCAACAGAATCAACCACCAAATCGTAGGCCATAATTTTTCCATTAAAATAATTACCATAAAAACATAGAAGCATTGCTGCCTTTTTCCCCTGGTAACTTCCTGTATGGAGATCTGTTCTTTTGCAATATGAGGATCGTAAGCTGCACTACATCCGAGTATCAAACACCTAAAAATGACAATAAATTTATATACCCAAGCATGATCATGGCCCCTGTGGCTCAACATGCTTTACGCTGAGTTCATAACTTTTAATCGTTCCATTAGAGTCTTTATCATTTTCATCTGGTGGAGAATACACATAAAGCAAACTGCCATCCGACGCGATCAATTTGGACCAGTCTATTGCAGAAGCATCTCTAACAGGTATGGCTGAGATAGCACCATCACCTAGTGACATTTGATAAAAAAAACAGAACACATTTCCAATAGGCGGTTTCTCTACCTGTCCCATTGTATAACGCACCAACAAATCTTTACCATTCAAAAGCACCATGCCAGCTAAAAGAGAACCTTTCCGAATCGCTTTGCCCAATTCAGGACCTACTTTGTCAAAATGCTCTTCAACATTTCTAAAATTGGGTGGTTTTATTCCGAATTTAGAGATGACCAACCCAGTATTTGTATCCATTTCGAAGATATGATATTGCCATGGAAACAAATAAAATATCCTATCTAAAATAGGACTGAAACATAACCCCACTCGCCTTCCTAAATACGAAACCAAATTACCTTCTTCACGCTTAGACAGACGTATAGAAAAAATTTCATCATTATTTTTTAAATTTACTTTTCGAAGCAAAGCATACGGTATTCCAGATCGATCATCATAGACAGCCTGAAATCCAAAATTTTCTCTATAAAAAATCATTCTTTGAAAAATGTATTTCTTTTCAGGATTCCAATCGCTAAACAATGTCCTGTTTTGATTATACACGGGTAATTTGCGAGTTCCGCCATCATATACATAAACAAAGTCTCGACTATCCCCCCCAATCTCAACAGGCAAGAGATATTCTCCGATCTTATCACCACGCAATCCGATTTGTTGAACGAAGTCACCCGACGCATTGTATTCATATACCGCCTTTCTTACAAAGTCGATAAGAATAAACGAACCTATAGGAGTAATTTTCATCTGAGTAACGTGCCCCAATAGCGGACCAT
>JAPPMR010000805.1:0-4858 GCA_028818995.1 Candidatus Poribacteria bacterium
CTATAGAACGGTACGAAGACCCAACCCGCTTCGTCGGTAGTGATAAAGACCCAAGGGGGATGACGATTAAAGAACTTAAAGAACAGATTGCCTATAAAAAGGAAGCGGGGCAAATTTCTCGAATTGAACAGGTAAAATTACATCACAAAAGAGCGTACCCTTTTGCGGCGGTGGTTGTTGTTATGTTGGGTGCTCCCATAGCGCTTCGTTTCGGAAAAGCAGGTTTTTTCGCTGGATTAGTCATCGCTTTTTTTCTTGTCTTCATCTATTGGGCACTCTCTTTTGCCACGCTTGAAGGGCTAAGTGAGAACGGCAAACTCCATCCGTTTTTAGCTTGTTGGGGGGCAAATATTTTGTATGGTATTGTCGGTAGTATCCTAATATGGCGCACACCAAGATAAATAATTGTCAATTGTGGATCATTGTACCATTTCTAATTGACAAAGTATCATTCCGATTTTTGAGTTTCTTTGTAGGAGCGACCTCCTGGTCGCGACCGGGAGGTCGCTCCTACAGAAGAGGGTGTTGCATTCGGACAACCGATTTATGAAATAATGTAATATCATTATTTAGAAATGGTATTACAATAATCGGAAACCAGAGTTCCTTCTTACAGAGAAGCGGTTGTATTAGTAGGAGCGATCTCCGAATCGCGACTGTCAAGTTAGCCTTCTCCGATTTTTAAGTCTGTTTCCACAGTTATCAACGCCTATAATGATTTCCCCCAAACTCGGCAACTTCTTCTTCAAAATCCGTAGTTTTACCCCGATTCCATTTATTCTCGCATTGCTTTTTTTCGCAAAACCAGCCTGGTATACCACAGCAATAGGTATTTTGTTTATCTCTATAGGTGAATTTCTCCGTATATGGGCTGTCGGATATGCTGGCGGTTCCACAAGAGCCACATCCCTTGGTGCTGCCCGCGACCTTGTCACAACAGGCCCCTATAGTTATGTCCGCAACCCACTCTATCTTGGCAATTTTCTGCTTAGTTTCGGAGTCTGCATTATTGCTAATGTCTTATGGTTGATACCTATTCTGATTATCGGATATTTTATTCAATATCTCCCCATCATCACAGTAGAGGAAACGTATCTATTGGAATCATGCGGAGCCGTCTATCAGTCATATCAGGACAAGGTGCCGCGCTTCCTTCCTTATTTTCGCCCCTATCGCTCTCCATCAGCACACGATTTTTCTTGGGAACGTGCTATAAAAAGTGAAAAACGCACCTTTACCGCAATTGTTTGTGTCATCGGATTAATTTTTGCAAGGCAGATGCTTTGAATCCTTTATAAGTACACATCTTATTTTATCTCAAAATTTGCTTGAAACAAATTTGCTAAAGGTGTATTATTCTCATAATGTGTTTGTAAGCACAGTTAAAAGTAAGTTTGCTTTAATTGTGAATCTATGAAAGGTTGAACGTTCGGAATTTACGTATTATCTAACAAAAGGAGATTTATCAGATGAAAAGTACATTTTTTTCGCTTATGATGCTTTCCACTCTTGTAATCCTGTTCGTTTTACCTGTCAATTTAGCCTTCGCACGCGCATTCAACAACGATTTTGAGACAGGCGACCTCACCGATTGGGAGAAAGAAGGAACAGCATTTGATTTTCAACCGACTTGGGGAGATAACCCTACAGCACGAAATCGAGGACAGCCTTCTAAACATCAAGGTGATTGGTGGCTTGGATTATTTGAAAAGTATCAGGGACCGGATAAAGGGAAAGCACTTGGTCAAAACCCAGGAGGTGTCCAACATGATGCCCCTCAAGGCACTTTGACTTCAATTGAGTTTAAGATTATTGGGGCAAAGATGAATTTTCTTATCGGTGGGGGCAACCACGCTTGGGGCACTCCCGCTCCTTGTTGTGTTAACCTTGAGATCAATGGAAAGGTTGAACGAACGGCAACCGGTGCTGCCACTGAAACCATGCACCGGGCAGAATGGGATGTTTCCGACCTTAAAGGCAAGGTCGCAAGACTTGTCGTTGTTGACAAAAACAGCGGCGGATGGGGACATCCAAACTTTGACGATGTGCATCAAGAAGCTGCTGATGGCAGGAACATTCCATGGGATCTTGTGCTTGCTGTTGAAGCACGCGGAAAATTGGCTGTCAGCTGGGCACAGATGAAAAAGTATTACTAATTGACCTAATTGGTTTGAAAGATTGAACTTGTTGTGATATTCTCAATTTGCTTATATGAGAGAGAAATTGGGAATATCACAACTATCTAATAAATAAGGAGACAAATCAGATGAAAAGGTTGTTTTTATTATTCGCGCTTCTTTCCATGATCGCGCTCCTTTTTCTTCTATCAGATAATACGGCTTACGCACGCGCATTTAACAATGATTTTGAAACAGGGGACCTTACTGATTGGGAGGAAAAAACAGGAACAGCATTTGATTTCCAACCGACTTGGGGAGATAACCCTACAGCGCGGAACCGAGGCCAACCCTCTAATCATCAGGGCGATTGGTGGCTTGGACTTGCCGAAAGGTATCAAGGACCAGACAAAGGGGCAAAGCTGGGACAGAAACCTGGCGATATGCAACAGAATGCAAATGGGGGTGTTGCTCCTGATTTCCCTCAAGGCACTCTGACCTCAATTGAGTTCACAATTGTGGGTGAAACAATGAATTTTCTCATCGGTGGTGGCAACCGTGCTTGGGGTACTCCTGAACCGTGTTGTGTTAACCTTATAATTAACGACAAGGTTGAACGAACTATAACCGGTGAAAGTCATGAAACCATGAAACGAAAAGAGTGGGATGTTTCCGATTTGAAAGGCAAAACTGCTCAACTTAGAGTAATTGATAAAAGCAGTGGGGGTTGGGGACATCCGAACTTTGATGATGTGCATCAGGCTGATGCCAGTGGAAAGAATATACCGTGGGATCAGGTACTCGCTGTTGATGCCCGCGGGAAGTTAGCTGTCAGTTGGGCACAAATGAAAAAGTACTACTAATCTTGTAAAAACAGTCAACATAATCGTTCCTTTAAGTATAAGGGTGAGGTATAACTTCACTCTTATACTTAAACTTGTTCCAATCCAGCGCGTTCTCGAAACTTATTATATGTTTTTAGAATTCCTTGTTCCATTGTATATGCTGGTGTAAATCCCATCTCCTCAGCAATAGGTGTTGCGTCATAATCCCACGAAATTCCGAATACGCCCGGTTCCAGTGTAATTTGCGCATCTGGCACCAAAGTTTTTAGATACGCCACACCCTCTTTCACGGGGCGGATACCACCCTTGACATTAAAGACACGCGTCTTCGTTGTCGGGCAGGTGCATGCCATTACAATTGAAGTTGAGACATCCTCTACATATTGCCAATCCACCGAATCGTCACCGAACGGACACACATGCGGTTCTCCCATCGCCACTGCCTCAATCATTTTTGTTGTAAACGAACTCATTCCTCGCGTCCGACCGACCCCGTAAACTGCCGTAAACCGAAGTCCGATTGAATCGACACCGTAAGCATCAAAATAGTGCATTGCATATCTTTCATTGAGGGACTTGCAGGCACCGTAGATAAATTTAGGATAGTGTGGTGCATCGTTTAGAATCTGTTGATGATTATAATCCTCTGGCGCGCCGAAAACCGCTACACTGCTCGCCCATACGACGCGTTTAAGGTTAAAAATACGTGCTGCTTCTAATATATTTATTGTGCCTTCACACACGACCTTCAACGCTTGTGGTGGATTTGCATTGCATGCTGGCACTTGCCATGAGGCAAGATGTATTATCCTATCAATTTTATGTTCTTGAACAGTCCTTAAGACATGCGGCAGGTCGGTAATATCGCCCTGCACGAATGTAAAACCTTCAATTTGCTCCTCCGTAAGCACCATTTTTGGAATAGTTAGGTCGTAAGCGAAATCGTAAACGATGACTTTTTCACCAGCGGCTAATAGATCACGAATAACATAAGTGCCGATGCAACCCATGCCACCAGTGAGCAGATATGCCATACTGTTTTCTCCTTTGAAGTTAGCATTGGGGTGATGCTAACATATTTTCCGTTGCTACTGTGGTTTATCCATATTCATCGGTTCATCTACATTTACAAGGATATCTTCGCCCTCGACTTTGATGGGATAGATAGGAATACTTTCTTCACCTGGCCAAACACATTCACCTGTTTTCACGTCAAACTCCCACATGTGCATCGGGCAGGTAACACAGTTTTTGTCCAGAAAACCGTAAGTCAAAATACCACCGAGGTGTGGACAGATATTGTTCATTGCGAAAAATTCACCCTCAACATTATAGATACCGATAAAAACACCTTCAACCTTGACACCGATGCAGGTACCCGGTTGTATCTGCTCGGTTGTCGCGGCTTTTACAAATTGTGACATATCTGATAATACTCCAAGAAAATAGATTATGAATCGAGATTTCTGATCCTTTCGACCATTTTGCGGTATACACTCATCAAATGAATATTAACGTGATATAACTTTACCCTCCCCGCGCGGGTCTGTACCGCCATCGTGGCAGGTTCCGTCATCTGATACGCGAATTGCATGTCCTGGTCCACCGATGCCGCCACTTGCTGCGATTTCATGTCCAAGTTCCCGCAATTCTTTGAGTACTTCTTCACCAGCGCGTGATTCTACTTGTATCGGCTCAGCACCATCGCTGTGAAATCTTGGCGCGTCCAAAGCTGCTTGTGCTGACACCTGCAAGTCAATAAGACTAACACTGAAGTTTAGTTGGTTGTTTGGAATTGTGCGACCACCAGGGATACCGTAAGTCGCAAAAGGCATGCTATCTCTTGTAGCAAGACACGGTCCCATATTGTGAAGCGGACGTTTCCGCGGACCGACA
>JAPPMR010000805.1:4868-5331 GCA_028818995.1 Candidatus Poribacteria bacterium
CCAACCCCGGTCTCGGATCAAAACGACCCACACCGTGTCCAAAAAGCAGTCCTGTTCCTGGCACCGTTACCATTGAACCAAATCCGCCACCGTGCGTTTGTGTCAACGATACCATGTTTCCCTCCGCATCCGCTGTGGAAATATGACTCGTACAACTCATCGGTTCGTGATAGACGACCTCCCCTGGTTGCGGTGATTCAAGCCCTGCCTTCAACTTTTCGCTGAGCGTTGCTGTGAAACTATCCGACAGTTCTTCATCTATGTCTATGTCAACGAAAGCAGGATCACCAAATCTACGCAGTCTTTCCACCCAGCAAATCTTCATCGCTTCAGCAAAAAGATGAAACCTTTCTGTGAACGACATATCAGCCAGATCGAATTCTTCGACTAAACGGAGCATCTGCAAAGTGGTTAGTCCACCTGCACCGAGAGGCGATGTATAAACAGCATACCCACGATACTG
>JAPPMR010000497.1 GCA_028818995.1 Candidatus Poribacteria bacterium
AGAATCCACCGCAACGATGATATGAATAGATACCACAAATACACGAAAAAGTCAAGCAAATATTCACAAACTCATTCTAATGCGGTGTCTACATCCCCGTGCTAAAGCAGCGGGGTCTTGACACCAAAGAGGGATAACCAAACATCTGGATCAGATTACACAGGAGGACAGTCGTTTTACGATACCGCTGTTCACAATGAGTATGTAGACGGTGATGACCGTTTGGGTAGTATTGCTAAGTCTTGGATCGAAAACTTGCAAGACCATCATAATGACTATGCCTCGGCAGCTGCCAAAATATGGCTTTAGTGTCCTCGGGCAGGTAACCTATGCGTTACCTGCCTATTCTTTGCTGTGCGTTGGTCGTGGGCCTCTTCGTAGCGTAAACTTTCAGTTTGCGTTTTTTGGATAGCGCAAACTAAAAGTTTATGCTACAAATGTCCTATTTTTTACATCTCACAAGTTTTTTTTACAGAATGTTGAAAAATGTAATTTGCTATTAACTTTTTCTTTTTAATGTGTTTGCAAGACACAAGTATCTTTGATAACAACAGGCAGGTATCCTTTTTGGGTATCTGCCTTCATTCTTTGCTTGCGTGCATCTTCCTGCGTTTTATACGTGTATACATTTATACGTGTATACATTTATACGTGTATACATTTAAAAAATCCGTGACTTCTGCATTATTCAAGTGTTTCTATACCATAAACCTCTATAAAAATGGAGAATTACGATGCAACATCTGGGTAGAACCAACTTGCGTTTGATGGCAACGCAAATGCGAAGACGTAGAGTCCTCAAGCTAAATATGGCACCGATGATTGATTGCGTGTTCCTACTTCTGATTTTCTTTATGGTCTCAACAACTTTCACACCGATGCGAGGGATACGTGTGCAACTGCCGCCACCTATGCCTGACGTGCAAGATCACAAACCGAAAAGCGTTGTCATTAAAATTGATAATCCGATAGATAGTGATGTAGATGGGACAATGCTTTTAGATGGAAATATTGTGCGGTATGACGAGATGTTTACTTTGCTTCTCAACGCATTTGCAGCAGATAAAACAACGCTGATCATTCAAGCCGGACGGGACGTGTTTCATGAGCAGATCATCCGAGTGACGGATACAGCGAAAGCGGCAGGGGTGGATAATATAAATTTTGCTGTTGCTGCGCGGTAGTGCGTAGGTTAGGTTGATCTTGCGAAACTAAACGTATTTTCCTATCTTCGTAGGGAATTAACGCAGCATGCACTTTTGGCATTCGTCGGGACTAAAGAAATTACCGAAATATTTATTTATAGTGAACGATAAAAATAAAGATACACATTTTTTGTAGGAGCGATCTCCGGATCGCGACAAACTCACTGATAGCTGGGAATCGGAGTTCCTCCTACGTCTCAAAATGTCCCGTTAATTCTAAAGTTTACTATAGCGTATCTCATAAATCGGATTTGTTGGTAACTATCAGTTGATAATCTCTTGTAAGAGGGAACTCCGATTCCCGACAGGTCGCGATTCAGAGATCGCCCCTACAGGACTTAAAATCGGGCTTTCAAAGCCCTCCAACTATTTATGAGATAGGCTGTATAATCTTCATGTGAACGCGCCTTTTTTCTTGTCGCAGGCGTTCATAAACTTCTCATTTCATAATTAAAATAACAACTTCCGCTATAATAGAGATGCCGACCACAGCACCTCCGATTATTGTTACCATGCGGATTTGCCCTTTTAAAAATTGGTGTTCCTCTCGAAAAGCTTGATTTTCTTTCTCAAGGACTTCCACACGTTTTTGCAACTCGCCTTTTTTCTCTGCATGTTGTTTATTATGTTCTTCCATACGTGTCACGGACTCAAACAATTTTTCAAATTTCGTGTTGAGTTCACGCATCCAGCGTTCTAAACCTTGGACAGAGATTTCACCATTGTTGGACATTTCGTTTTTCCTATCGCACCACAGAAAATTAATGTACTTAATAGTATATCTAAAATGCACCAGTATCTGAAACTAATTCGGTGTTAGAAACAATAGATATCCAATAGATACAAAATAGATTTGGAGGAAAGGTAGCTGTCAGCTAATAGAAACAAAAAGGGCTCGGCGAATATATGCCAAACCCCGGTTGTGTAGATATTCAGTCTAACCAATTTTGGGGTTATGCCCGGTGTCTCTTCCCAGTAACGGGTGGAGACACCGGTGCAGTTAGAAAAGACTACTCGTATTGTTGCTTTGCTCTTTCTCCGTATTCATCTAAAATCTGACGGATACGCTCTGCTGTCAAATTCCAAACGGGTGTATGTCCTTCGTCCGTGACAGCCGTAGTGATTGTCTGGATATACTCGTCAAGGTTTCCGGCGGTATTCGTATCTGGATCGGTATCATGAAACAAAATTACCAATTTCCGGTCTCCTCGCTTGACTAATCTTTTGACTTCCCGTTTAAGTGTGTTTTTGACCTTTGTCTTGTTACTACCGGGCAGTGCGTCACCGGATTCAATATCCCACATAATTCGGTATAAAGCAGCCTCATTATATCTGCGTTGTACATCCGCATTATGGTTGCCAAACGGTGGACGTACATATCTCGTAGTTTGTCGTCCATACTGGCTAATAAAGTCTTTCGCTCGCGTGAGGTCGTTCGCGAGTTCTCCTGCGGTATAGCGTGCCGGATGGTCGTTTTCCTCTCCGTGCGCGCGCTGCCCGTCCATGCCTGTATGTACGCCAATAATATGGTCGGCATTGTCCATTTGTCCAACAATCTGCTTGCCGCGCGAATGCATACCGCGAAAGTAATTATCTTGGTCGTTTTTAGCATGCGTCTGAATGAAAAAGACTGCGTTGATTGCGTGTCCTGTTGAATTGCTTTCCAGTGCGCTCAAAACGCGTTGCGTACCGTTAGCCGAACCTGCCCGTGTGTCGGGCCCATCATCAAAAGTCAAAATGACTTCTACATTTGCCATTTTTAAAAACTCCTGTTATACTACCTCAATGGAGGGTATTTGAATGTTTAGATTTTTGTGCATTTTACTTGCTATTACTGTCGCTCTCTGTGGCTGCACAATTTACCAACAGACCGACACGTTCAAAAAAAAGTATAATGTCTATACTGAACCTGTGATTAATTACAGTAATAAGGTGATAGCAATATCCGGTGCTTCACCGTATGATGCAGAGGCTTTTGTATTTTGCGATGTTCCGATAAGCAAGTTAGAAGATTTTGCTGATGCTATTATTCGTCGTATGGATGCCAAAACACTTAAGGAATACCTTGAAATTCAAGATGAGATTGACACGTTTTATATCCAACTCCGTGATTTTCTATCGGATAATCCCAAAAGAGAAGACCTTTCTCAACTCGGTAAGCGTGCTATTTTTGGATACTACATCACGCGTGATGCACACGGTATCAGAAATATGTTTGCAACCGTTCAATATACAAAACACCTGAAATCTATCTACACTAAAACCGTGCGGTAGCCAACAAATTTGGAATAGTTGTCGTACCGTCCAGTTCCACTCTATTTCACGCCTTGCATATCTAAGTATCGAGGTTTTAAACCCCTCCAACAAGATATATTGGACTACCGTCTGCGTGCACGACGTTTCAATCGCGCTTTCAATTCCTCTGGCGGTGGTTCATGCGTATCGGATGTGGCTCTCCCCGCAGGCAAGACCGCATCCCCCATCTTTTTATTATGCGCAATATGCTTCTCCAACTGCGCTATGGGCAACTCAGCATAATACGCGCGATGATATTCTTCATCAAAATGCTCACCGTAAGCACGGATACCGTGTTTGATCGCTTCTTCAATACGCGCCTCACGGAACGTTTTGCCCGCTTCAGCATCGCCGGTGAGTTGTTCAATTTTCTCGCGAAGACTTTTCACTTCAGTTTGCAGGCTGCGCACCACCGCATCGGGGTCATTCGTTTCTCCGATAGCCGGGATGTCAAGCGCATCGCGTAGTTTTCCAATCCATTCTTGGTCTGTCATCAGTATCTCCTCAATCACACTCCGCATCTCGCGTTTTTGCTCGATGGCGGTGTCGCGGTTAGACCCGAACTCAACGAGGGACACCTCCTTGAGATGGGCATCGAAAACGGTATAAGTGGCTGTCTCCATTCTACCGTTATGTTCATATTTTTTGCCGGGTTTATGCGTGCAGTATTCGTCGCTGTCGGCGTTGTCCCACCAATACCAGCGGCGCAACTCACGATTGCACAGATTGCACACCTCACGTTCACCATAGAAACCCACGGAAACTTGATTTATCAAGCCGTGTTCAATCGCTCGTATCAGTTTTTCGCTGGTGCGGAACTCACGCCCCTGTCCCTCGTATTCCATATTTTTGAGGATATAGAAGTCAATCATCAGCTCATTTTTGTCTGTAAGCACGGCATCGCTTGAACGTCCGTATCCAAAAGAGCGGTAGGCGTGATGGTCTTTGAGTGCAACGCCGGGCGTTGTTTTCGCATCCGCTTCAAAGTTGCGGAGCGTTGTCTTTGGGTCCATTATTGAGTGGTGGAGATCGGGTTTATCGTTGCTCGCTGTCACCCGTATCCAGTATTTGTCATCGTTATTTTCCGGCATATCTTGGTGCATTGCACGGGTTGAGATTGTCGCAGGAAAATAGCGTACATTGTTTTCCACGAGGTTACCCTCCTTTCGGTTTTTGGCTGTCGGCGGTCAGCAGTCGGCTATCGGCAAAGAAAGAGAATATGTGTTTCTTCTCTTGCTGACGGCTGATGGCTGACTACTGATGGCTATAATAGTATATCTGAAGGGGAATAGGTATCTGAAAGGAATTGGGGGTTGGGAACAATATATTTCCAATAGATACGCAATAGGTTTCGGGAATAGGCACTGACTGCAGGACTGTCCGAGCGATCTCCGAATCGCGACACGTTTGCAGTCGGGAATCCAAATCAACGCCAATGCTCCTATGGCATTTGTCGGGTTTTGTAAACTCTACCCATAGGTGTCAACTTAAGCAATTTTCAAACATGGAAAACCCTCTTTAGTCCCGTAGGGACGGAATGTTTATAGAAAATGTTATCCATCCCTCTTGAGTTCCGTAGGAACGGCATAAAAAATAAACATATCGTCCCTATGGGACTGAAGACACTACCACAACGGATTTATCCCTAAATTGACACATAAGGGTTCGCTTGCGCTCTACCCGACCTACAATATCAATAGTATATGTGAAAGAGAGGATATATCAGGAAGGAATTTGGCGGTGTGAACAATATATTTCCAATAGATACGCAATAGGTTTCGGGAATAGGCACTGACTGCAGGACTGTCCGAGCGATCTCCGAATCGCGAC
>JAPPMR010000251.1 GCA_028818995.1 Candidatus Poribacteria bacterium
ATATTATACCAAGTTCTGTGTAGCGATCAGGAGTTTTCGTGATGTTAGGAACAATAAATATCCAATAGATTCACAATAAGTTTGCAGGAAAAGTTGAGGTTGATACGATTCTTGCATTTTGGATGAGCGTGTTTTTTGTTGTCAGCATGGCGGTTGACGCGATTTTTTGGAGTCTTGGTAAAGAAAGAAACCATTGGAGAATTGAATGGCTCTGTGGAAAAGGTCCTAAAAGTTGACAAACACTTAAAGATAATGTATGCTATTACCACTTTCAAACGCATATCTATGGTAGATTTTAAGATTATTTGTACGCTTTGTGCTGGCGAGGTTGGGAAACCTCGCCTACCGCTCGTGATGTAGCAAATTGGTAATGGTATAGGCAGACTCTGCTTCAACTAATCAAGAGATTGGAGGAACCAATGCGTTATTCAAATGCAGTATCCATTATACTCATGGTCGTCATCTTAAATTCCATTGCTTTGGCAGGGACGTGGGAGGAAAATTTCAACAATGGACTTCCCGATGGCTGGGAGGAAATTAGTGGTGAGTGGAAAATTGAGGATGATGCTTACGCCGAAACTTCTGGCGAGAGTGTGTATGCCAAGACGATGTTCGGTGATGATGGTTGGACAGATTACACCGTTGAGGTAGATGTGACGTTGGTAAAAAGCGTGAAAGCGAATGCGGCAGGTGTGTTAATTCGCGCAGACGCGAAGGGAGACAACGGTATGCGCTTCTGGATTCGCGCTGACCAGCATAAATGCCAAGTCTCACGATGGAAAAAAAATAAATTTGAACACATTGCAACCGCTTTACCTGCCGAACCGAAAATCGGAAAAACTCATCGTCTTAAGATCGTTGGAGAAGGGCAGAATTACCAATTCTTCGTCGATGATAAACTCATGTTTGAGGGAGAGGATGATACGAAATTCCGTGACAATGGACGCATCGGTTTTATTGCGATTGAAGCACTCGTCCAGTACGATAATTTGGTCATTGACGGAGCAGAAATACCTTCCGCCGCGGTTGAACCGCACACCAAACTTGCAACTCGTTGGGGACAACTAAAACAAACCTTCGGATTGAGTAGATAGGAGGCAACGATGGTAAGTGTTGAACGTCCATCTGAAACGGGTGCACCACGCTGGAACGGTTCACAGCAACGCCAACTCCGTTTTGCACTTAATACCGCTGAGATTGACGAGTATCACGAGAAAGGATTTCTCATTCTGCGCGATGTATTTCAACCTGAAGAAATTGAGGTTTATCGCCAAGAGGCAGAGCAGCTTGTGGATCGCGCTTTCTCGTTGAGTCGCGAATTTCAGCTTGAACCGAAATATAATCTCCGCTTTGAGATGTTGGGAGATGGTCGTCCATGGAAAATCGATCCGTTTGTAAGTATCTCTCCACTATTTTCTGCACTCACCCGTGACAGACGAATTTTGGATCGGTTGGCATCCTTATATGATGGTTATGAAGCAGTGCTGTTCAAGGATAAACTCATCATCAAACCACCTGATAGCCACGGCAACGGATGCCATCAGGATTATAATTGGTGGCAAGGTTTCCCAGAAAGTCTGCTTACGGTTTCAGTTGCGCTTGATGAAAGCACGCGAGAGAACGGCTGCACACAACTATGGACGGGGCATCATCAAGGATTTTTGCATGAACACGGTTCGCTTGATAAAGGATCTATTGACCCAGAACGCCTCGCGAACGAGGAACACGTTTACGTAGACTTAGCGCCAGGAGACATAGCGATCTTTACCTGTTTTACGCCACACGCGGCGGCATCCAATAAATCGGACAGTGCTCGACGCGTGTTGTTTCTGAGCTACAATGACAGTCGAGATGGTGAACACTATACCTCACATTATGAACACTTTCGTTGGTATAGAACGCGCCCGGATCGTATGCCAGAGGCGGAACGGGAAAAGTATTACTTTCTTTGATGGCAATTTGATGTAGTCTTAATGTGTTGCAGGCGTGATATACCCAAATCGCAGCTGAATACGCGTATAGTTCTCGTAGGTTGGGTTGAACTGCAGGTAAAACCTAACATTTTCAGTCCGTAAAAGCGTTTCTGGACATCTGATCTGTAGGAGGGAACTCCGATTCCCGATTAACAGTGGTTTGTCGCGATTCGGAGATCGCTCCTACAGAATATATGTGAACTTATTTACATAATTTGCTAAATAAATGGTTTATCCTGCTACTTCGCCTTGAGCTGTCCCCAAGTAACAGCGATCTTGCCTGATGCTTCTACAGCAGTTGGATTACTTTCCATCACTGCTGCGATTTCGGCTTCGGTAAGTACACGGTCATAGATGCCTACCTCATCAATCTTACCTCTAAAAAAGTAATTATGATTTGCGGTTTCATTAGCTCCTGCACCGATGAGGAATTCCTGTTCGGGATTAACAGCAATCTTAAACTTTTGTTCTCCGACAAATTCACCGTTTACGTAGAACTTATGATTACCATCAGCATAAGTGCCAGCGAGATGATCCCATTGGTCAAGATTCACAGCGGGACCTTGAGCAGATTTCCAATGGTTTTCGCCTGCACCAATCCAGAACTGCCATGTATTTTGAGGTGTAGCATAAAAGATAAACCCACGCTGCGGAAAGTCAGCACGAGAAGAAACAACTGCCCGATGACCCGTGCCTCCAGTTACCGCGTTCGCCCAAGCACAGATGGTAAAAGTTTCTTGATTTAGATCTTCATGGAACGGAACGTTTACCTCATCTTGGGTTTGATCAAATTCAAGTGCGCCGCCGAACTTCCCATCTTTCGTCCATTGTGGGTCACCAATCAACTTCCCATCGTGTCCGTTGCCACTTGAGTCGCTTGCGGTATCGCCAGATTCTTCATCAAATGCCCAGTATGCTACAAGACCATCAATAACATTCTGAGCGAATACCGGTAGGACCACGAATCCAGCAAGAAATATTAAGACAAATGTCATGGTTATAGTTTTCATTTTCTATTCCTTTCTGTTTATAGTGGAATCCATAATTATTTATACATGACGGTAGGTTCGGTTTCCTAACCGAACCTGTGTAAATCGTGCGGTTAGAAACCGCACCTACCAGGGAGTGTAAACATATTTTGGATTTCACTATAATCAGTGTTGATATGTGGTGATTTTCGTAATAATATTATTGCGAAAGCACATAGAAACTTTTCTTAACTACGCGCTTTCGCAATCAACACTAAAATAGGAGGGTTTGCTTAAAAACGGTAATGATGTGTGTAAAAAGCCAGCTATCTTGATATAGCTACTTCGCTTTAAGTTGTCCCCAAGTCAAAGCAAGCTTACCAGACGGTTCAACGTCTAACGAATCACTTTCCATTACCGCTGCAATTTCTTTTTCGTCCAGCACGCGGTCATAGAGACGCACCTCATCAATTATGCCTTTGAAAAGGTAGGTATGCTGGGCGCGTTCATTCCCACCAGCACCAATGAGAAACTCTTGTTTTGAATTGAAGTTAGGTTTGGAGTCCCTTTCCCCTGCAAGTTCCCCGTTTACGTAAAACATCTGTTTGCCATCAGCAAAGGTGCCGGCGAGGTGCTCCCATTCGCCAAGTTTCACAGCAGGACCTTGAACAGATACCCATGGTGTCACTCCATCACCTGTCCAAAACTGCCATGTATTCTGAGGGGTTGCATAAAAGATATGCCCACTCGTAGGAGGTTCATCACGATTAGAGACAACAGCACGATGCCCTGCGCTTCCTGGTTCAACGTTTGCCCACGCACATATAGTAAAGGTTTCTTGATTCAAGTCTTTATGGAACGGAACGTTTACTTCATCTTCTGCTTGATCAAATTCAAGTGCGCCGCCAAATTTTCCATCCTTCGTCCATTGTGGGTCACCAAGCAACTTTCCATCATGTCCGTTGCCAGATACGTCTTTTGCTGTGTCCCCCGCTTTTTCATTGAAATCCCAGTACGCTACAATACCTTCCTCAACAGCTTGAACTAATACCGGAAGCACCAAAAATCCTGCAAATAGCAGTAACGTAAATACAAACGTGGTTGATTTCATTTTCCTTTCCTCTTAGTTTTGATGTTAAATTTGCGTTTAGTAAAGTAACAGACAAGCAAATACCTCAAGCATTGGCGTTGATTTGATACTTTGTGAACACTGTCAATAATTGTCCTCACCCATAATTTGCGTTAGTTTACCAAATATGATAAAAAAAGTCAAGAAAAATAGAGATATGTTGTCAGAGTTGTTCAATTGTTAAGTTTTCGCATTTAATTTATATTGTAGGAGGGAACTCCGATTCCCGACTATCAGTGAGGTTCGTCGCGATTCGGAGATCGCTCCTACAAGAAGAAATCTATGTACCATGTGCGATTATTGGAGAATTGAATGGTTCTGAGATATGCAAGAGGAATTATGGAAGGGAAGAAGTTTTATGCCAATTGCCGCTGGCGTATTTCACCCCAGGGGCCGGTAATAGCAAGTGTAATACCCGAATGCTGTATGTTGACAAAGAGTGTCGTGCCATCAGGTGAGAACGTTGCACCTGCAAACTCAGAAGTATTGCTTGCATTTCGCGCAAATTGATAGGTATGTCCTTCAGGGGTAACACCGACTAAATACTGTTCTTTTGGACCGTCTTCACAGATAATGAGGTCGCCCCACGGTGTAATTGTTAGGTTGTCAGCATTCTCAAGGAGTTTACTATCATTTGGTTCAATGAAAAGTTCAAGGATGCCGGGCTCTTTATCTTCCCGGCTTGTGCCTTCATAAGGACTTGGGGTGTATCGCCAGATTTGCCCTTTTTGTGCAACGCCGCCGTTGGTGCATGCAATATAAAAAGCGTCACCACTGAACCATATACCTTCACCACGAGCAAACATCGCTGCGTTTTTACCCTCTACGCCCTGTTTTCGAAGGTCATCGTTAGGTGCTTCCACGTTTTCAATGTCCACCCATTCAACAGCCAATTTCTGGGAGATTGGAATAGGGTCATACGTCCACGTAGCGATCTTTTGCAAACGGGTTTTCCAGTTTCGGGTGTCTGCAGCCTTCATGTCTTTGATTTTCAATGCTTGAAGGCGCCCCCCTTTAACAAGTTTACCGGGTTCTTCAGGGATAAAGCGAAAGAATAATCCATCGTTTCTATCTTCGGTTTCATAGACAATACCGGTGCGCGAATCCACAGCAACTGCTTCATGATTGAAACGCCCCATCGCTTTCAAAGGGACAGCTTCCACTAAACCCGGCGTAGTAGAGACTGGCACCTCAAAATTGTAGCCGTGATCCTGTTCAAAGTCGTTTTCAGCCTTTTGC
>JAPPMR010000583.1 GCA_028818995.1 Candidatus Poribacteria bacterium
GACTTGCTGCTTCCACTTCGAGAGCTGTTGTTCGCTGAGGTTATATCGTCTACAGAGTTCGGCTTGCGAACTTTCACCGCTGAGGGCCTCCAGCACGACTTCTGCTTTAAACTCGGGAGTGAAGTTTCTTCGTTTCGCCATCGGATACTCCTTTCAGTAGATTGTTAGTATATCACAATCTTGTTTTAGAGGGTGGCCCTAATTTCCGATGGCAGTACAAATTTCTGTCAGTTTCAAGTTGAGTTTTTAAGTTGTTTTATTTTTCAGCAAGTTTTTCCCAGAGGCGTAACTTAGGAGAAAAAAAGGGGTTCAGGTATAAAGGCGAGCGACTCCAGCGGGGTGAAAAGTGTCATAGAATCTGAGGTATAGATTAGAAGGGACAAGTCCTCTCCTAGCTGGATTAAAGTTCTTCTTTATAATACAACTTATCCAGGTAAGAAAATATTCCACTCTTTCTATCAGTTTTTGATTTTTTACCCTCTATAAAAATACATACAAAAAGAATATAGAAAGGTAGAAAGTAACATGCTCGACGTATTTTCCTAAAGCTAAGAGGATATATCCACTCCGAAAACTTGAAATTAATGTCATGGAGCCTTTTGATATGCAAACACACTGAACTATATAGTAATAGTATATCTGTAATATAAAACGTAATGTCTTTTGTCCACTGAATAGACCATTGAAAATTGTTTGAAGTGTAAAACCAAGTAGTCGTTAGATAGATACCACAAAGAACCAAATTAGAAATCCAATAAGTCTTTCTACTAATCTGTCCTTTATACCAGAAAAATAATCTAAAAACTTGTTTCATTGTAATTACCTTAAAAGGGATCAAGAGACCTCCTAAGACTTGGTAAGTTAGCGTCTGACAGTCTCAATGATAGCAGTTGCTTACGCCTACCCACAACTTTGACAGGTATGAATCTACCTATTTTTGCATAACGCTCAATTTCAATCGCGCGTGTCCTTTTGCAAGGCATATTTACTACCTTACTTTGTTTAGCAAGATTATTGCATAACGCGGGTGTCTGGAAAAGAGCAGGTTTGTTTATTTTCATACCGCTTTGCCGTGCCTCGTCCAACCCAAACTACTGAAAATTGTCCAAACTTTAGTATTCCTTAGAGGTCTCCATTTATTGGCTTAATAAAATGGATACTCTTTTCTCTAAGGAATTTTAACCCAGATTTTTTTCGGTACTGATCGAACGTTGGGCAATCTGGTGCTAATTCATGAAGAAGAATCCAGTACTGATCACAGTCATATTCTAAATTAGGATCAACTGTATTGTTGAGGAAATCAATGACTTTGTCTTTATGTTGATTTAAGGCGATAAACATTCCAATTGACATGCAGTCTTTTGTATTAATCACAGCTTTAGCAAGCTCATCGTTAATTTCTTGCCTGCAGATAGCCATAAAATACAACCCCCAACAGATGGTATCGGAACGCTGGAATTTGAGGAAATGACTTAGAATAGATTCAAAGTCCACATCTGAAATCGTCTGATGGTGCTTATATGCTACCTTACAGAGAATTGGGAGAACGGTTGGGTTATAAAATGCTATAGAAATAAGATATTTTAGAAAAACATCAGCGTTGCTTTCGTCAATTCTTGAGGTGAGTGAACGCGCAGCATATTTCAAAACATTGTCGTCAGGATAACGGTTTTGTAAGTTGATTGCATAGTCAAGAAAATTAGCGATATCTCTGCGTTTAAGAAGGTTTTCTCTATGTGGTAAACGATTCTTCAATCCAATTATCCATTCCGTTTGATACCCAAGAGGCAGTTTTTCAATTGCCACTTTCTTAGCATTGAGATTTAAGAGATACTTTCGTAATTCTTGCTCAATGTGCGTTATAAACATTTCAGCTTTTTCTTGTGTTTCACAATAGCATTCGTAGTCATCGCCAAATCGATTAAACGTGTAGCCTTTGTTGCATAAAATATCATCAATTCGAAATAAAAGGAGTTCGGACATAATAGTTGAAGTAGCCGGACCGATTGGAATCCCTTGTGTCTCATTTCGTTTTATTTGTCGTTGATATCGATCAAGCTGATTGTACCATTTTCTTCCATTTCTCTGGTTTGCCTTTGCTTCACTGTGCCCGACTAATGCCCATGGAATTGAGTGTGTATAGATAGAAGGAAAAAATAACGAAATATCCACGCTAACCCGGTAGAACTTTCCTCTTGTAAGTTCTACCTTAGACATCAAATTGCTGAAATTTTCATTTTCAATGACCAGAACTCGAAAATCATTATCATCATAATCACTAACTTCATTATAGATTAATCCGAATACCTTTTTATCGTCGTGTTTAGCAGGTTTCAAACGACTATTGGGATTCTGACAGATATGTTTCAGTTTGTTCCAGTTTTTTAAGATGCATTGACATAACCTCGCGTAGGGAAGCGGATGAGGTATTTGCATCAAACGCGTTACGTTGTTAAATCGGTTTACCCGATATTCTATTTGATCATATCCTTTTTTCCTGTCTTCCAGTTGATGTCTTGTAAGCATGTCAAGCATTTCATCAGCGACTTCAGGTGTAAAATCCACAGTGGAAAAGACTGGGGGGGTACCATCACGATTTTGACTCACCATAGGGAAGTAATTGTAACCTAACAATCCTCTGTAAATGTAATTTTTATCTGGCACCTGAGAATTCATATCACATGTTCCTTAAAAAGTTCTCAAAAGAATTCAGTTTTTATTTTCCGTTTTCAGATCCTGCGATTTGATTAACTTTAGGCCTTGCTCAACCTTACCTTTGATGTAATCAACGTCTACTCGTTTCAAAAATACTAATGCTATCGTGAAATTCTGTTTCGCCTCCAAAGCGAAAATCCTAACTCATTCGTTACTCATTCGTTGAAGCGTTTCTTCAATTTGAACTTTAAGATGTACATTATCTAACTTTTCCGCAAGTTTCAACGCCGTTTGGAAATTTTGCCTTGCCTCCCAAGTTCGATCTAGATAGAATTTTGAGAATCCCCGAAAGTAGTAGACTTCAGCATTACCGGATTCAATTTGAATGGCTTTGTCATAATCAACAATTGCGGCAGCATGTTGTCCGAGTTTCCCGCCTTTTACAAGTCCCCGAATGAGGTAACTATCAGCATTACCAGGTCTTAGACAGATAGACCTATCAATATCAGAAAGAGCCGCAAAGTGTTGTCCCAATTCCGATTTTGCAGATCCTCGTCTAAAGTATGCAGAAGCATAGTTTGGATTTAGCTGAATGGCTTTGTCATAATCAGTTACCGCGGAGGCATATTGCTTTAGGTTGAACCTCGCCAATCCCCGATTGTTATATGCATCAACATAATCAGGTTTGAGGCGGATGGCAGTGCTAAAATCAACAATTGCAACAGCATGTTGCCCAAGTCTGCACTTCGCCAATCCTCGATAGTCATACGCCTCGGCATAGTCAGGTTTTAATCGAATTGCCATATCATAGTCAGAAATAGCATCAAAATACTTTTCCAAATTGAATTTTGCCTTTCCTCGATTATAATAGGCCTCGGCATAGTCAGGTTTCAATCGAATTGCCATATTATAGTGAGAAATAGCACGGTTGTGGTTACCCAAAACGAGGGAAAAATCCCCCATACTCTTACCGAACGTAGCAGCATCGGGTTCAAGACGATTTGCAATATTAAAGTCAATGGTAGCAGCGAAATGTTGTTTCAATATCCCCTTTGCTACTCCTCGCCTATAATATGCCAGAGCATAATCGGGATTTAGCCGAATTGCCATATCATAATTGGCAATGGCACCTTCATAATTACTCACTTCGTGCTGCGTATAACCCCATCTATAGTGGGTTTTTGCTGAGATAGGTTGCTGTTCTGGAGAAAAAGGTATTACTGTTCCCGATTGATTAAGTAACTCCTTGAGAACATTGACAGGGATCACATGATCAAGATTTTCCGTGCCCAACCCCAAATGGTCATTAGGAGTAGAGACAAACACCCCTATAACGCTCCACTTGCTATCAAACACGGGGCTACCACTGCTTACAGGGGAGATTGAAGTGCCCATTATATGGATCAATTTTTGGATGCCCCCTTCGGGATTG
The DNA here is from genome assembly GCA_028818995.1 of Candidatus Poribacteria bacterium. The sequence goes on from JAPPMR010000583.1 coordinate 4,088, forward strand.
ATAGGGCTAACTATGCCGTCCGAGAATATACCTTCCAAACCTATCGGATTATCTATTACGTGCACCGTTGTTCCAATGTCAACATCGTTGCTGTCGCCGAGCGGAAACGGGTTGATAACATATGCTGCAACTTTCAGGAGTACAAGGTCATTTATTCTGTCGGCTGCTGTGATACCTTCAATGGTGTATACTGTGGACTTGCCAACCAACTTAGCAGTGCCTTTTGTTGCGCCTTCAATCACATGGTAGTTGGTAGCAATTAGGTCCGGCTTTACAAAGAAACCGCTGCCAATGCCCAAGATCTTTCCGCTTTTATCCTCCATCTCCAAATACACCGTCAACGCTAATGCTTTTTCGGTAACATCCTCAGTAGGTAAAGTGGTTTGGGCAGGGACGGTATTTATTACGCAAAATAGCAGCAACACTGTGATTGAAGCAAAAAATTGTCTGAATAAGAATCCATTTTTATGTCTCATCGGCATTTTCCGTTACATGTTTGGGCGAACTGGAGACAAGCGACAATATCTTCGGCTTCAAAATCGGGCATTTCTTCAAGAATATCTTCAAACGACAGGCCAGCAGCAAGCAAGTCCAAGACATCTATCACCCGAATCCGCATGCCTCGAATGCAAGGTCGCCCACCGTATTGGTCTGGATTGAAAGTAATTCGGTTCACAAGTAGCATTTCTCTTTACTGAGAATCTCGATCATAGTAAAACCCAAAAATAAATTGACACTTCACGATAGCAACCTCACATTGCACGCTCGTAGGGGCTGGGTAACCCAGCCCCTACGGTTCACCGCGCGTCTAAATAATTACGGGCTTCACTATAAATGCAATTTTCTATCTTAATCCAAGGTGTCCCCTAAAAGATTGGAAACTTCTGAGGCAACGAAAAGTTATCTCAGCCTATGAGGTAGATGCTCATCAAGCAACACGCGCATCAGCGAACTCCAGAGTCATCTGTAAATAAGCCACCGCCTGCTCACGTGAGACTGTCGGGAAATCGTCAAGGAATATATCAAGTGAGTCGCCTGCAACAAGGTGTTGAATCAGGCTTTCAACTGGCACACGAGTGCCTGCAAAAACTAAAGTGCCATGCATCACGTGTGGGTCTTGGGAGACAATTTGTTCTTTCTTCATCACCCGTTCCTCTTATCAGTTTGCCTACTCACAGGCACAATCTAACAGATTATGCTACAAAGGTGAG
>JAPPMR010000360.1 GCA_028818995.1 Candidatus Poribacteria bacterium
GAAGTAGATGATGCCACAGTCGAAAGGTATGAAAATTTTCGAGATACCTTTCTCGAAAAAGTGGAATCGGAAAATGGAGAACCGTATTTTGAATTCATCGGCGCCTATGATGATATCATTGCCGAGTATGTGCGAATTGCACTTGAATATGAGTTCTCCGGCTTGTCTCAGAACGAGCTTATTGAACTTTTCAGGAAATCTATGCAGCAAGGAAACGCGGATATAATCTATCCTGAAGGTTTTTGATATATTGCGATATATGTGCAGATTAGATAGAATGAATGCATACCCCAGATGCAATACCTAACAATCGTGCAGATAAAACCCTCTAACAAGAAAGATCAGATACTAAATTGACACTTTAGGGTAGAGTTTGCAAAACCTTACCTACAAAATTATGTAATATAATCACATAGAAATGGTATTACCTATTTGAAGGAGAACGTAGCCAAATGTCCAATAAACTGAAACCCCGAAGTTATGTGATTACCGATGGACCTGACCGCGCCGCTGCACGTACCATGCTTATGTTCGGCGATGGTGGACTGACACCAGATGACCTTGACAAACCGATTATCGGGGTTGCCAATACATGGATTGAGATCGGACCTTGTAACTTTCACTTAAGACGGCTCGCTGCGAAGGTCAAAGAGGGAATTCGCGATGCGGGTGGAACACCTCTCGAATTCAATACCGTCAGCATCTCCGATGGTATCACAATGGGTACAGAGGGCATGAAAACATCGCTTATCAGCAGGGAAATTGTTGCCGATTCAATTGAGTTAGTCTCTATCGGCAACATGTTTGATGCTGTCGTTGCGCTGTGCGGATGCGACAAAACTGTTCCCGGTACTGTGATGGCGTTGGCACGGTTAGATATCCCATCACTTACGCTCTACGGTGGTTCTATCATGCCGGGCAACTTTCAGGGGCGTGATGTCACTATCCAAGACGTGTTTGAAGCGGTCGGTCAACATGCTGAAGGCACAATCACAGTAGAAGAGTTAGACGACCTGATTAGCAAAGGATGTCCCGGTCCCGGTGCATGCGGTGGACAATTCACCGCTAACACAATGGCAACTGCTGTAGAAATGTTGGGCATTGCTCCGATGGGTAGCGGGAGTGTACCTGCCGTAGTTGAGGAGAAGGACAACGAAGCATACAAAGTGGGACAACTCGTTATGGATATGCTTGCTGCCGACCGTCGCCCCAGTCAAATCATCACACGTAAGTCTCTTGAGAACGCTATCACATCTGTTGCTGCTACTGCAGGTTCAACAAATGGAATATTGCACCTACTTGCTATTGCACATGAAGCACAAATCCCGTTGACGCTTGAGGATTTCCACACTATTAGCCAGAGAACACCTGTATTGGCAGACCTAAAACCGGGTGGACAGTTTGTCGCTACCGACTTGTATAATGCTGGAGGAATTCCTTTTTTAGCAAAACGATTGGTTGAAGCAGGGTTGATCCACACTGATGAACTCACTGTTACAGGCAATACGATCGGTGAAGAGGCAAACGCAGCAACTGAAACTGAAGGACAAATTGTTGTTAGAGAAGTTGATTCTCCTCTCAAACCCACTGGTGGTTTTGCAATTTTGAGAGGAAATCTCGCTCCTGATGGTTGTGTACTAAAGTTAGCAGGTCAAAAGAAGACACTACATCGTGGTCCTGCGCGTATCTTTGAACGCGAAGAGGACACTTTTGCCGCCATCAAGGGCGGAGAAATTAAACCCGGTGATGTGGTTGTAATACGTTATGAGGGACCGACCGGTGGTCCTGGAATGCGTGAGATGTTAGGTGTCACCGCGGCAATCGTCGGTGCAGGTTTAAGCGAAGATGTGGCTCTCTTGACCGATGGCAGATTCTCTGGTGCTACGCACGGGTTTATGATCTGCCACGTTGCCCCCGAAGCAGCAACAGGCGGTCCTATCGCTATTCTCCAAGAAGGTGACGAAATCGTGATTGACGCTGAGACACGCAGACTTGATGTTACACTCTCCGATACTGAAATTCAAGCACGTTTTGAAAAGTGGACTCCTCCCGAACCTCCCTATACACGCGGTGTTATGGCGAAATATGCAAACTCTGTTTCGTCTGCATCTGAAGGTGCTGTGACGGGTTAAAATCTGTCCGATCCTGACCAATTTAATTGTTTTTATTTGTAGGGGTAGGTTTCTGTACCTGCCCCTCCGTTGTTAACAACTAAAACGAAAACTCTTGCAATAATTCACCGAATTTCGTAGAATATATTTATGCCTGCAAAACAAATGAAACCCGTTGTTTGGGTTGGCGATTCCAAAAGGAGGCTTTCAGAATTTCCCCGCGAAGTACAGCGAGACGTTGGTTTTGCTCTTGAAATCGCGCAAGGTAGTGAAACCCATTTTTCTGCTAAACCTTTACGTGGCTTTTCGGGTGTGTACGAGATTGTGAGTAATTATGCTCGTGATACATATCGTGCGGTATACGTGGTGAATCTGGGAAACATAATTTATGTACTGCACTGTTTTCAAAAGAAATCAAAACGAGGGATCAAAACTCCAAAGAAAGAGATAGATTTAATTCGCGATCGTTTGAATTGGGCAAAAGAACTTGCTCAGAAGGAAAACGAAAATGAGTAAAGAAAAAATTGAATATGAAGTAGGCAGTGGCAATGTATTCAGAGATTTAGGATTTCCTAATCCAGAGGAAGAACTCATGAAAGTTCGCTTCGCTTCGCTTATTTATGATATTATTACTAAACGTGGTTTCAAACGAGGTGAGGCAGCCAAAATTCTGGGTATCAGTAAGACTGAACTTTCAACAATTTTGAAAGGCAGACTCGCCGACTGTTCCCTTGATCAATTGCTATCACTACTTGGAAAGTTGGATCATGACATTGAGATTGTTCTCCACAAGAGACCTGCCAACACACCTGCCGCAGCCCTCCGCATCTCAACTTCCGCAGAATAATTCTAATCTATGCACAGTTATGGAAACCACAGCACAAGTCTATCATATTCAGACAGAACACAGTGGAAAACGGTTGGATCAGTTTCTGATGGGTGTGACTGAAGGTGTATCGCGAACCTATCTTCAGAAACTGATTCGCGATGGTGCTGTTACCGTAAATGATAAGGTCTCCAAACAACCGAGTTACACGCTCCGTTCTGGTGACCAAGTTTGCCTTTCGCTTCCTGATGCTCGCCCTTTAGAGACATTAAAACCTGAGAATATCCCGCTTGACATTCTGTTTGAAGATAGCCACTTAATTGTGTTGAACAAACCTGCGGGCATGCTTGTTCACCCTGCAAGCGGTGTGAATTCTGGCACACTCGTTAACGCATTGCTTGCACATTGCACTGACTTGTCGGGCATCGGTGGGGTAGAGAGACCCGGTATCGTTCACAGATTAGATAAGGATACATCGGGGGTTCTCGTTGTTGCGAAAACAGACGTTGTGCATCGTGAACTGTCTGTTCAGTTTGAAAAGCATACTATAACGCGTCAGTACGTCGCAGTCGTGTGTGGAATTCTCGCTGAAGTTACAGGAACGATTGATGCGCAAATCGCACGGAGTCGCCGTGACCGCCGCCGAATGACTACTGTTAAAAACAGTGGCAGACGTGCTGTTACACATTATCAGGTATTAGAGAATTACCACAAATTTTCGCTCGTTCAACTTACATTAGAAACGGGAAGACTCCATCAAATCCGTGTGCATCTGCAGCACATTGGACACCCAGTTGCTGGCGATGCTATCTATGGGGGCGATCAACGTGCGTTAAACGATGCCGAAACGCTTCCAATAAAACATGCGCTCATACATCTTAAACGGCAAGCATTGCATGCGCGAACTCTGCAATTTATGCACCCAGTTGAACAGGAACAGATGTTTTTATCAGCACCGAAACCAGCGGATATGGAGCGACTTGTTGATGCACTGCGGACGTTGGCTCGTTCACATTTGTAGGATTTTGTGGATATTATGGTAGATTTAAGAATTACTTGAACACTCTGCACCAGCGAGGTTAGGAAACCTCGCCTACCAGGGAACGAAGGAGTCTTTTTATTTTTAATTGAGGAAAAAATAGGAGAAAAATATGGAATATGTCAATTTTGGTAAAGCAGGTGTTAAGGTAAGTCCACTTGCATTGGGCTTAGGATTTAGAGGACAAGGCGATGAAAACGCTGCTCAAAGGTTAATTGAACACGCTATCGATTCGGGTATAAACCTGATTGATTGTGCCAACGTATACGGTCCTATGGACGATCGCGCCAATATTGGTCGTTCAGAGGTTATCCTCGGCAAAGCGATTAAAGGAAAACGAGATGATGTGGTGATTACGTCCAAGGTCTTCAGCCACATCGGACAGGGACCGAACGACTATGGGTTATCACGATACCACATCATGCGCGAGATAGACCGTTCACTGACCCGTCTTGACACTGACCATATTGATGTCTATTTGATTCACGGGCCGGACGACACAACACCACAAGAGGAGACAATCCGGGCATTAGACGATCTGGTGCGTTCAGGTAAGGTGCGCTACATTGGCTGTTGTAATCATCAGGCATGGCAGGTCTGCAAAGCACTCTGGACTGCTGATAGCATCAACGCGACACCGTATATGTGCATTCAGAATATGTATAACCTTCTCAATCGAGATTTGGAAACCGAAATGTTCGGATTGGTACGTGAAGAAGAACTTGGCGTGATGTGTTATAGTCCGTTATCGGTTGGCTTGTTGAGCGGTGTCTATTCCGCAGACGAACCACCTCCTGACGGGACGCTGTGGGCAAGACGATATCGAGAGGAATATGATCGGCGAATGCGTGGTGCAACTGGACAAGTAATTACAACACTCAAACGACTTGCGGATGCGTTAGGAAAAACACCAGCACAACTTGCAGTAGCATGGGTCGTATCACATCCTGAGGTTACCGTTGCTATCAGCGGTAGCGATACGATTGAACAATTGGACGACACGCTCGGTGGTGTCGGTTGGGAATTAGACGAGGCTGTTCGCGAAGAACTGGATGAGGTGTCACGTTCGTTTGTGCGTTTGACTGCCCCACCATTTTAACGATTGACAAAATAGATTTAATCGTCCACCCAGCATGAACTTATGGTAAACCTAAGTATTATAGTGAAATACAAAAATATATGCACACTTTTGGTCTGTAGGACTTAAACCGACCTATTGGACTGTGCCGTAGCACAAACTTTCCAGTTTGTGCAGAGTGTAAGCAACCTAACAGGTTACGCTACAATCGTGTGCAAGTAATTATGGTTTCCACTATAATTA
>JAPPMR010000198.1:0-4044 GCA_028818995.1 Candidatus Poribacteria bacterium
TTCAGCGTTGATTCACAGTTCAGATGTAAAGTTAATTGTAGAATCCACTATAAAAGAGAAATAATTCATAGAATTAGTATAACTTCATATCTCGTTTCCGCGAATTTTGTAGAATACCCTCCAAACGCCATCGCGTATTTAGTGTTGATTCCGATCCTTGGGTGCTGTCCTGCCTAAATATTGAGAAAAACCCAAAACTATTCGCTCTGATGTGAATTACTTTTGACAAAATTGTGTTATTTTGGCATAATAGTTGACATCATACACGAGCAACCCGAATTGGAACGCATCTATCTAACAACAATAATTCACCCAAGATAACTACGTTTTTATAGGAGGTATCTGTCTATATGTTCCGAGTATTAACGAAAGGTAACAATCTTAAACTTGTAATACTTCTTTTTTGTATCTGCTTGTTGATATTAGCGTTTTTACCAGTTACGCCAGCAGATGCACAACGTGATGAAGCGACAGTCGCCGGAATCTGGACTTTTGATGATGGCACGGCAGATGATACTTCACCCCAAAAATTAAATGGTATTGTTGTCGGGAAACCAGAATCCGTTAACGGTATCGCAAAAAAAGCTTTAAAATTCGACGGCACAAGCGACGGTATAAAGATTCCTGATTCCAACAGAATCAATATTGGCGGTCCATTCCCTAAACGAACCGTAGCAGCACTTTTCAGCTGTGATAATGTTAACAAAAATCAGAAACAGGTGATTTTTGAAGAAGGTGGCCGGACACGTGGATTAGTTATCTATGTGTTCGATGGTAAAGTCTACGTTGGCGGATGGAATCGTGCTGAGTACAACTGGAACGGTGAATGGCTATCCGCTGACATAAAGTCAGACAGATGGTATCATGTTGGTTTAGTCATCCGCGATGCTGCTGGCAAGGTGGAAAAAGATAAGTTTGAAATGTGGTTAGATGGCAAACTCATTGAAAAAGCCGATGGTGGTCAGCTTCATGCACACGGCGATGATAACGGGATCGGTTTTGTCAACCAGAATGCCGTTTACCACGATGAAGGTGGCGCGGGTACTAATATTGACTTCTTCGGTGGTTTAATTGATGAAGTCGTGATTTACGGTTCATCTTTCAATCAAGGAGATTTTGGGGAACTCACGCAACCCTTAAGTGTTGAACCACAAGGTAAATTTACTACAACTTGGGCAAATCTGAAAGCCCAACGCACCCAAGATTAATCTAATTCGGGCTTGCGCAAATTTGCAGATTGTGACGATATTATCGCATATCTCCAAAACTGCTTAAGTCCTGTCATTTCATAGCGGACAAGATGCCGCTTTACAAAGGAGTAATCTCAAATGACAAGATACATTTCTATTTTAAGTGTTTTACTCATGCTAATTGCTTTATCAATCTATGCAGCCAGAGACGAAGAAACTGCAAGAGCAATTTGGACTTTTGATGAAGGTGATGCAGCAGATACCTCAGGTCACGATGTAAACGGAACGTTAGCTGGCGAACCTGAAGTTGTTGACGGTATTGTTGGCAAAGCATTAAAGTTTGATGGTGTAGACGATGGTGTCAAACTACCTGATTCAAACGGTCTCAACACAGGAGGTCCCTTCCAAAACCGAACGATTGCTGCTTACTTCAATTGTTCTGATGTCAGTATCACAGACCATAAACAAACGATTTTTGAAGAAGGCGGACGCACCCGTGGTTTTGTCGTAAATGTCTTTGATGGCAAAGTCTATGTCGGGGCTTGGAATCGTGCCGAATACCAATGGGTTGGTGCATGGCCCTCTGCTCCTGTCGAATCTAACAAATGGTATCACGTTGCGCTGGTCATCCGAGACGGAACCAATGCCGTTGAAGATGACAAATTTGAGATGTGGCTTGATGGAGAAATGATCGCCAGCGAACCCGGTGGGCAGCTCTTCGCACACGGCGACAACACCGGCATTGCACATACCAATCAAAATGCAGTTTTTCATGATGACGATGGGGGTGGCACCGACATTCACTTCTTCGGTGGTATTATTGACGAAGTGATTGTTTATAACTCTGCTTTTGATGCTGACGACTTTGCTGAATATGCAGAAGTAATTAAGGCTACCACAAGTGTGGAACCACAAGGAAAATATACAACTACGTGGGGCATGCTGAAAGCACAAAGGACAAGATAGTAATACTGCGTCACGTATTTTCAATGTAAAATGCGAATTTACGTTTTCTGTTCTATAGCACGGTGGTTTTCTAACTACCGTGCTTTTTATTTTTTATACAGAATTTACATATTCGTTGCCAATATGACACAATCCGTGCCGCATTTGTCCCATCTGTGCCATTTTTCCCATAAGGCTGTTTGTAAAGGAGCGATTTATTGTGCCTTTTCCAGACCCGATATTGGCACAGATTTTGCTCCCACTATAATAATACCAAATTTAGAAAATCGGTTGGAAGAATGCAATACTTTCTTCTGTAGGAGCGACCTCCTGGTCGCGACCAGGAGGTCGCTCCTATAAAGAAACTCAAATTCGGAATGATACTTTGTCAATTAGAAATGGTATAAAAAAGAAATGCCTAAGGAGATAAAAAATGAGATTAGATAAATTTACAATTAAAGCACAAGAAGCACTTCAAACAGCACAAACTTTAGCAAGCGAAGCACAAAACCCAGAACTTAGTGTTGAACATCTCATGCTTTCCCTCATTAAACAAACAGACGGAATAGTCCCGCCAATTTTTCAAAAATTAGGGGTAGATATACAAGGAATTACATCAGCACTTGAGAATGTCGTTCAAAAAGCACCTAAAGTACAGGGAGTAAGTTCGGAACTACACGTCTCAAGACCCTTACAATCTGCTCTGGAAACTGCTCTTAAAGAGGCAACGACACTCAAAGATGAGTATGTTAGCACAGAACACCTCCTGATTGCATGCGCGGAATCAAAACAGAGCGAAGTCGGGCAAATTCTACGCGATGTAGGTGTAACAAAGGATAAAATCCTCAAAGCCCTCGTGGACATCCGCGGTACACAACGGATAACGGATCAGAATCCTGAAGACAAATACCAAGCACTGACACGTTTTGGCAGAGAACTCACGCAAGAAGCGATGTCCGGTAAACTTGATCCAGTCATTGGGAGAGATGATGAAATCCGACGTGTGATGCAAGTGCTATCCCGTAGACGAAAAAATAACCCTGTGCTAATTGGTGAACCTGGAGTTGGAAAAACCGCTATTGTAGAAGGATTAGCACAACGCATCGCGGATGGTGATGTTCCCGAAAGTCTGCGGGAAAAACGGCTTATCGCGCTTGATTTAGGTGCACTCATCGCGGGCAGTAAATATCGTGGTGAATTTGAAGACAGACTGAAAGCAATTCTCGCAGATGTTGAACAGGCAGAAGGGCAAGTTGTTCTTTTCATTGATGAACTTCATACGATTGTCGGGGCAGGTGCTGCAGAAGGAGCGGTGGACGCATCTAATATGTTAAAACCTGCGTTAGCACGCGGTGAATTGCGATGCATCGGTGCAACAACACTTGACGAATACCGTAAACACATTGAAAAAGATGCTGCCTTAGAGCGACGATTCCAACCTGTCCAAGTCCAAGAACCTTCTGTTGAAGGGACAATCGCTATTCTTCGTGGATTGAAAGAACGGTACGAAACACATCATGGCGTTCAAATTCAGGACAATGCGATTGTTGCCGCCTCAACTCTCTCAAAACGGTATATTTCTGATCGTTTTCTACCAGATAAAGCTGTCGATTTAGTAGATGAAGCAGCGTCACGGTTGCGGATTGAGATTGACAGTGTACCAGAGCAAATTGACGAAGTGGAAAGGCGTATTATCCAACTCCAAATTGAACAACAGGCATTAGAAAAAGAGGATGATGACGCGTCAAAACAACGTTTAGAAAAATTGAACGCTGATCTTGCCGAACTGAAAGAGAAAGCAAACGCTTTGAAAGCAGGTTGGCAAAACGAAAAAACAAATCTGGTAAAAATCCGAGAATTGATGGAACAAATTGAGGCATTCCGCATTGAATCTGAACAAGCAAAACGC
>JAPPMR010000198.1:4054-5280 GCA_028818995.1 Candidatus Poribacteria bacterium
TACCTGCACTTGAGGCGCAGCTCAAAACCTTACGTGAAGCGGTTGAAACAGAAACTAACGGCACCCAAATGCTAAAAGAACGCGTGAGTGCTGAAGATATTGCTGAGATTGTAGCGAAATGGACCGGTATTCCAGTTTACCGACTCATGGAAGGTGAAACACAAAAACTGCTTCACATGGAAGAAAGGTTACGTGAACAGGTCATCGGACAGAATGAAGCGGTTTTGGCAGTATCCAACGCGATTCGTCGCTCCCGCGTTGGTCTCGGTGACCCGGAAAGACCTCTCGGTTCTTTTCTATTTATGGGTCCTACTGGTGTCGGCAAAACACACCTCGCAAAATCACTCGCTGAATTTCTGTTTGACGATGTTAACGCCATCGTGCGCGTTGACATGAGCGAATACATGGAGAAACATACCGTTTCCCGACTTATCGGGGCACCGCCGGGATACGTTGGATACGATGAAGGTGGACAGTTGACCGAAGCGGTTAGACGACATCCTTATTGTGTTATTCTGCTTGACGAAGTTGAAAAGGCACATCCGGAAGTATTTAATGTCTTACTCCAGATGCTTGATGATGGTAGAATGACAGACGGGCAAGGACGTACAGTAGATTTCAAAAACACGGTTGTCATCATGACCTCAAACATCGGTAGCCAGTGGATTAGTGATACACATCTCGGTACAGAAGAAATTCGGCGTAAAGTGATGGATGCTTTGCAAGCACATTTCCCGCCAGAATTTCTGAACCGTGTGGATGATCTAATCATATTTGATCGTCTTGGAATTGAGGAATTGAAGCAGATTGTAACGCTTGAACTTTCCAGTCTAAGTGTCCGATTTGCAGAAAAGGATATGACACTTACATTAACTGAATTGGCGAAAGAGGAATTGGTTAAACGCGGGTTTGATGCCGTATACGGTGCGCGACCGCTTCGCCGGACACTACAACGGGACATCCTTAACCCATTGGCTATTGATATGCTTGAAGGCAACTTCCATGATGGCGATGCCGTCGCTGTTGATTTTGTAGATGGGGAGTTCGTTTTTAGTGTGGAAAATGATTGAAATGGATTGACATCTATCCAAATTTCATGGTATTTTATTGTGGATTCTACAATTAACTTTACATCTGATACCAAATTAACGTGATCCATATTGTTTTTTCTATTTTGCAAATCCACTCAAAACCGACATGTGCCTGCACCTTCTTTCTATTTTCGG
>JAPPMR010000553.1 GCA_028818995.1 Candidatus Poribacteria bacterium
CCCAATGTGTTGGTGTCCACGTGGCTTCCTTAGCATAGATTGACCGCTCAAGTTGCCTGTCTTCATCGGATTCCCAAATGGTCAATTTTCTAATTTCTTTGTCTTTTAAATTGATTCGATGAGAAAAGAAGATACGATTGCCTTTGCCCTTAAAAACGAGAGATCTTCCGTATTGAAGGCGGACTTTTTTCTGCAGGACATTTGCTTCATGGTAGGCAGGAGATGCGAAGCGGTCATAAAAAATAGCAAAGCACGCACAAATAATCAGTGTTACAATGATGACAGGGGTAAGGATTCGGTAGACACTCATTCCACCAGCTTTCATCGCAACAAATTCGTTATTACGAACCATCCGTCCAAGAACAAAAAAGATAGCGACAAAACCTGATACGGGAACGACCTCCATTATCCGACGTGGTGCTTGGTATAAAACAATTTTCACCGCTGTGAGATAAGTAATACCATCCTCAAAATGTTTAATGTCCTTATCTAATAAACGAACGATGACAACAAGCGCACTAAAAAAGAAAAAACCGATAAAAAAGGCTTTGAGGTATTCTTTGATCAGATAACGGTCTAAAATGTTCAAGCGATTTTCCTATTTTTGCACATTAAGATTCGGCATTTCTATTAACAACTATCCGGAATTTACTCCCTTTATTACGCCATGTTCTTAATTTTTCTTCGCTATACATCCTTGTAATAAGTGCTATTCCGAACGCTGCGACGACAAGATTTGGAAACCACATTGCCAAAGCTGGATGGAATTTACCAGTCAAACCAGTGTTCTGTCCAAACTGAAGTAGAAGGTAGTATAATAGTATTACCGCTAATCCGATGCCGAATCCGATCATTCTTCCATTCTTTTTCACCATGAATCCGAGCGGGATACCGACTATGCCAAATGCTAAGCATGCAAACGGAAGGGCAAACTTTTTGTAGTATTCCACTTTAGCATAGCGGAGTCTATTGATGGCATATTCAGATGGTTCGTTTCGTTGCTGAGAAGTTTCCAGTTTTCCGATATGTGTCTTAAGCTCTCCAATACGCATTGTTTGCGGATGTTGTGCTTTATATTCGCGCCGTTGTAAGTCTTTTTTGAAGTCAAGAGCGATCTGTTGTTCCTGAAATTGAGTGACTCGGAAGCCTTCCGAACCGTCAGTTAACGGTTCATAGGTGTGCCCATCGTAAAGCGTCAACTTTGCATTGCCATCTTCGTAGCCAAGACTGGCGGATTGTGCAAGGGTGAAGCGGGGCTGGCCCTGCCAAAATTCGTCCCAGATTTTCACATTCTGTAAACGTTCTGTTTTTGGATCGGTGGATTCGTACATCCAGAGTTTACCCTCAGTCTGAAGTTCCTTCATGACGGTATCTTCTTCCAGAATTAGAGCAGGATTGTGTTTTTGGATATCGCGTTTGAGTGAGACAGACGCACGTGTGGCTTCGGGTAGCACATATTCCATCAACGCTAAGTCAATAACACTTAAGATAACTGTCGCAATCAGGAGGGGTATCATAAGTTGATGGAATCCAATGCCGTGTGCCCGCATTGCCATTATCTCAGAATCTGTGGAGAGTCGTCCTAATGCCAGTAGGATTGCAACTAACGCCGCCATCGGAATAGACAGAACTACCGTTGCTGGCATCACATACAACAGTGATTCAATCAGGTATAATGGACTTACACCTTTCTTAACAAAAAGTTTGACGAGTCGAAAAAGTTCATCAAAAAGTATAATACAGGTAAAACAGATTAGAGAAATTAAAAAAGGTGGAATGAACTCTTTAAGACAATAACGCGAAATAATTTTCATAATCTCTTTTCATATTCTACACGCTTCATTAGGACAGATGCCTTTTTGAACTATGGTGAATTATTGAAATAATTGGACACCTTACTTGTAGGAGTGATCTCCGAATCGCGACGAAACGCTTTGATAGTCGGGAATCGGAGTTCCCTCCTACAGGCGAATAATGCCCAATTTATTCTACAATCTACCATAAAAGCAAATATTTATATTTTTCGTTTTCCTCGATTAGATTTGACGCAAATTCAACAGAAAACGTAAAGCATTATCTATTAGTTGCATTTTAAGTAGAAAATATTTACTAAATTTGCGTTTTTTATTAGAAATTGTGTTGTGGACATGTTATCATGTTAATTATGAACATTACACTGGAATCAATTCAGTTGACTACAGCGGATTTGTCAGAGTATTCTGCACGCTTAAGTTCAACACAAGAACTATATTCTCCGACAGCGCCAGCGAAACCTATTGCACAATTTGGTTGGCGCGATCGGTGGTGGTTAGATAATTCCCCTGCCAAGCAAATTGCACTGAACTATTGGTTCTTTGAATCAGCTGATGAGGCAAACACTGCGGCTGATGAAGGTCGCTTGAGGCTGTCCGCACAATCTGTGTCAAAATTCGGTGGGCGAGAATCTGCTTATCAACCAGTCCCTCAAGATCAGGTTAAACTTGGAGATTCAGTGTGGCAGGCAGGAGCAAATTGGCTCTTCGTTCGGGACACCATTGTTGTCCTCGTCGCCGAAATTGGCGGGAAAATCCCCGCTGAAACAACTCTCCAAATAGCACACAAAATTCTTGAGAAAATTGAAAACGAACTTTAGTAGAAACGGATTGATAGCGGCACGATTGATATAGCAGTTAAGCGGTAACGATCACACCACACCCTACCATCTACGGTCGGATCAATCCGTTGTCTGTACACTACTGATAGTCTTGATGCCAATTCTCAGATTGTTTGGCAAGGTGGATGTTTTCAGCACCTCCAAAGTGGCGATGTTCAAACCAGGGTAACGCGTTTTCTGCGGCTGCATTTGCATTATGGAAATTGGTTGTTGCCTCATTTTCGAGAAACTGCGTGACTGCCCCAGTGTCGGGATAGAAATCAACAGCATCTTTCCATATAGCACGTCCACATAGAAAACCGCTTGCACCTGCTGCCGTAGCGAGTTGAACGTTTTCTATGAATTCCTCAATATCCACACCCGCACTCAAAATCACCCACGGTAGTGTTGAAACTTCATCCAATTTCTGACAGACTTCTTTGACCTCACTCAAATCGTAAGCAGATTCACCAGCATAAAACGCACTGTCTTGATATTCAGCCGTGTATTTTAAATCCGATGGGAATTCTAATTTAAGAATATCAACTTTATAGGATGGGTCGGTAAATTCTTCAACGCTGCGGATAACCAAGTCCGGTTTCTGTTTCGCAAACCCAACGTTTTTCGTCGTTCCCTCAAGGGCATAACTTACAAGTTCCAAAAGAAATGGTAGGTCGTGTTTCTCACATTCATCGCCGACGTGACGGACGAAGGATTGCTGATGTTGCAAGGTTGCTTCAGAAGCATCGGGATGATAATAAGCGAGCAATTTGATAGCGTCTGCACCTGCCCGCTGCGCCTTTTCAATCGTCCAATTTTCAATAGGATTGGAAAGACGCTCATTTTCACTGACACCTTCGCTCACGTAGCCAGATTCTTCATAAGCCAAAAGTAGTGCGACATCACGCGGAATCTCTGTAATTGAATACGGGTGTCCGTAGATGGGGTCAGTCAGAACCGCAGTAGAATTTGGCGCAAGAATTCGTGTTATCAAGGTTTTGAGCGATGCGACATCAGAATATTTTACATTCGTCTTGTCTATGTCCAGGACTTCTGCAAGCTTGGTCACCATAGAGCCTCGTTGGTCAATCGCCATCATTTTAAACTTACCACTTGCGTCGGCGAGTTTCATAAGTCCTCTCAATTTTCCAGATGAAATACCAGTCGTAGCCATTAAAATAAGTTCTCCTTACTAATATTCGCGTTCAATGAAAAAGTGGATTAGAGATAAAAATAGTTGGTTTGCCCTGTTATTCGGAAGATGGGCAAAATTCTGATTAAACTTTTCAGTTGCTTGTTGAAGTAGTGTTTTAGAACACTTTTGTGCGTATTGAATAGCGTTATATTTTTCCATCAATTGTAAAACGATTTGCACGTCTGCTTCTGTTTTTTCAGCGCGTGGTCGTGCCATGATGTCAATAACGTTTTGCGCTTCTGATGGCGTGCATGAATTAAAGAGATGAATAAGGACAAGGGTCCGTTTGCCTTCACTAATGTCCCCGGCAATCTCTTTGCCATATCTACCAACATCGCCAATCAGATTGAGTACATCGTCCTGGATTTGGAATGCAACCCCCAGAGATTTTCCGAATTCAATAAAGACATCCGCTTCTTCTTCACTGGCACCTCCGATGATAGCTCCTACGCGACAAGGCGTGATACAAGTATACCAAGCAGTTTTCTGTATACACATGGTCAAATAATCGTTTTCGTTGAGATTCCATTGATTATTGCGTACCCAACTAAGCTCAATGTGTTGCCCCTCAACGACTTGGTTGCAAAGCTGCATAAATTCGGATAATATCTGAAAAGCGAGTTGAGGTCCGAGGATGTCGGCATTCCTGTGAAGCATCTCCCACGTTTTACAGTGCAATGCATCTCCAACGTTGATCGCCATTGGGATGCCGTGTTTTTGATGTAGGCAGGGTTCACCACGCCTGAGTTCAGAACCGTCTTCAATATCGTCGTGAATCAGAAGCCAATTTTGAAGCAGCTCAAGTGCTGCAGCGGTGTTGACAGCACGTTCAGGGTTTCCACCAAATGCCTCACATATAAGCAGACAGAGTGCGGGTCTCAATCCTTTTCCCGCACGTCGCGGATAATCTAACATCATTTGGTATAATTGATGGACATCCTGATGCTCATGGGTGGTGGGAAGGAAGTCAAAGATACATGCATCTACTTTTGTTTTGACTTCCTTGAGATATGCGGTGACGAGGTCTTTTGTTGGTGCTGGTTCGCGCCCGGATTTCGGCATTAGTCTCCCTATTTCTACTTCCAGTCAGTTCTCCCTTAGCTGCATATATCAGTTATAAAGTATACCATATTGTGTGATGAAAATCAAGTTTTTTGTAAGGACGTTCCTCATGAAACAGTTCTGAAAAAGTCTATAAGTTTCAATGTTTTAGAAGATTATTTTTATCAAATCATAGATGAAATTTGCTGAAACTCCACAGATTAGACTACCCAAGATATAACCATGTTTTCGATCAGCATCTGTTGATTCTCTATACTCAACGATCGGAAAAATCCATCTGGCATAATCAAAAAGAGTTCTAAATAAAAGCAGTGAAAAGTAAAATACATATAGGTACGCTGCAGTTTTTAGAATGCCGAGTGTTCACCAAACAAGTTGTTTATCAA
>JAPPMR010000722.1 GCA_028818995.1 Candidatus Poribacteria bacterium
CCTTATCACTTCGTTTTTCTTTGGAACAACCTTCAAAAATGCAATATGAATATCATCACCTAATTTCTTTTTATCCTCAACTTCCACTGTTTCATGAGGTGCAAGATCATCAAGCGGAAAACTCAACTTACGAATTAGTTTTTTGGATTTGGCGTTGAATGTTTCTATATTTATCATGCCATCTTCAAAGGTGTTAGCGGTCATAGTTGCGGGTGTCCGTTTTACATCAAAATTAATCCAAAACATAGGTTTTTTCTTTTTCGGTTTTTTTGCCTCTGGAAGATAACAGTAAGCCGTTATCCTGTCTCCAACCCGAAAGGCACCAGAATTTGCAAAAGGTCCATCTTTTATTTGTAAACCTTTTATTTCCCAACCGCTCCAGTGAAAGGTCGTAGACGTGTTTCTGGGTATAGGAGAAGATATTGTTAAATGGACAACACCGTATCTGTTTATCCTGTTTGTGCTGTGAATTTTAAGAGTTTCATCAGGTTCAGTTATTGGAAACTTAAATGCCTTATCCAACGACGTTACACGATTCTCAATCTTTTCGCCGTTAGCAATATCTACATGTAATTCTTTGTTATCAATTTTAGTATCAACAATTTTTGACTTGTTGTTCATAGCCAGAAAGACTAAAAGTGAGTCATTAATCCGAAAAATTTTGTAACCGGGCGTGGGTTTCCCGCATCCACCAAGTAGTATCGCGAAGGTTATGAAGAAAGCGATCAGACCTTTTATTTTGGTCATTTTCCATCTCTATTAAACGATCATCTTTGCACGAATTGCATCGTGATGTTGATAGTTATTCAACTGCAAATCTTGGATTCTGAAATTGTCAATTGAGGTAATATCGGTGTTTAGGACGAGTTCTGACAGTGGATAGGGTTGTCGTTGTAGTTGCGTTTTTACCTGATCAAAATGTGCGTGGTAAATATGTGCATCCCCCAAAACATGGATAAATTCACTCGGTTGGAGGTCAGTTATCTGTGCTACCATGGATAGCAGTAGCGAATAGGATGCAATATTAAAAGGCACACCGAGGAACATATCACAACTACGTTGATACATCTGTAAAGACAATTTGCCATCTGCTACAAAGAATTGAAAAAACATGTGGCACGGTGCCAATGCCATTTGATCTAACTCACTCGGATTCCATGCGGTAACAATGTGTCTACGACTATGCGGATTTATCTTAAGTTGTTCAATAACCTCTGCCAACTGATCAATTCTGCCGTTTTCTTTTCGCCACCGACGCCATTGAACACCGTAAATACAACCGAGTGCGCCATCACGTCCCCACGCAGCGGCGTTTGCATTCCATATCTGTGTACCGAGTTTTTGAAATTGTTTGACGTGATCATAACCACGCAAAAAACCTAAGAGTTCCGCTTTGACTGATCGGAAAGCGAGTTTCTTTGTGGTTACTGCAGGAAACCCATCTTCTAAATTGTATCGCATCTGCATGCCAAAGAGGGCACGTGTTTTGCCATTTCTACCATCACGGTCAACACCGGTATCTAATATCTGCTGAAGTCCTTCGAGATACTGTTTCATATTTCTACTAAGCTCCCTTAAAAGATGTATATCCTATAAAAACGCATTTAGGAGCATAAAGTTACTTGTCTGTACTGCCAAATCCACCGCGAGATGGTGTAGTCATCTGATCTACTTCATTCCATTCTGCCGTTCCTACACGGACAAAAATCGCTTGTGCTATCCGACTGCCTCTTTCAATTGTCACAGGTTCATCGGTGAAATTGTAGACTTGGATTTTTAGTTCATCTTCTTCACCACAGTAGTCGTTATCAATAATACCTAAACCTTGTGCCATCATCAAACCGACTTTACGTGGCGTACTACTGCGCATGCATATCATTAGCATGTAGCCGGGAGGGGTTTCCACAATAACGTTCGCTGGGATTAAGGCAATTTCTTGTGGCGCAATTTCCGCTGATTCTCGGCAGAGCAAATCAAATCCAACAGAACCTTCGGTTTCGTATTTCGGCAGAGGTAGAGATTTATCAACCCGTTTGATTTTCACCTTCATTACGACACCGCTATCCCTTCTACTTTACATTCTATACGATAAACGGATGTGCTTGCCGTGATGAAAAGGCTTTTCCAAAAATCACCGCCCCATGCCAGATTCGCGCAGCGTTCAGGAACGATAATGATACCAAGATGTGTTCCGTCTGGTGCAAATATCCAAATACCGTTTGGTCCTGTTAAATAGACATTCCCTTGCACATCTACCTTCATGCCATCTGGAACTCCGTTATCACCTTCTTCTTCAGCGAAGACACGACCATTTGCTATTGTGCCATCAGGTTGCACATCAAATGCGCGCACATGCATGCGTTTGGTGTCATTAATATAAAGGATAGACTCATCTGGTGAAAAGCAGATGCCGTTGGGTCTATCAAAATCATCAACAAGGAGTGTTAACGTTCCACCATCGGGCGACAAGCGGTAGACACCGTGAAAATCAAGTTCTTTTTCGGATTTAGCCTTTGAAGATAATCCGTACGGTGGATCGGTAAAATAGATACTTCCATCGGATTTAACCACGATATCGTTTGGACTGTTCAGACGTTTACCTTCATAATGTGAAGCAATCGTTAGCACCTCTCCGTCTGCTGTTGTTCGAGATACACGGCGATTGTCATGCTCGCAAGCAATTAGGTGCCCGCCTTTATCAAAAGTTAAACCGTTTGATTTTCCTGACGGGTCTCTGAAAACTGTCATGCCGGATTGTTCATCCCATCGCCGTATTTTGTTTTCAGGGATGTCGCTAAAAAGCAGATACCTTCCGACAGCATGCCACAGCGGTCCTTCGGTAAATTTGCATCCGGTTGCTAATTGTTCTACAGTTGCTTCTGAATCTACTAAATCTAATAGACGTGAATCGCGGACATCAAGTGCCATATTTTCCTTTCCTTTCAATATCCTTGACACGCATTCCTATTCATGATAACATTAAATACAATTGCGTGATAGATCAATTAAAAAAGGGTTTCCTAACCGAGCGAAAATAAAAACGTGCCTGGGGCGACTCGAACGCCCGACCTTCAGCTCCGGAGGCTGACGCTCTATCCAACTGAGCTACAGGCACATACGTTAAAAGAAGTTTTAATAGTGTAACAAATTCGGATATTATTGTCAAGTTTTTTGTGTAAAGCACTGCGGAGGTATCTCAGTATGAAACGGATAATTCAACAACTTTCAGATAGTGGGGCAGCTTGTAAACGTATATTGTCATTCGCTGCGGTCATTATCTTCTTATTCAGTGTTGCCCCCGATGTGGTAGAAAGTCGCCGTGGCGGTTTTGGTGGGGGACGCAGCTTTGGTCGTAGCTTCAGCAGAAGTTCAAGTCGTAGTTACAGTCGCAGTTCAAGTTCCAGGAGTTACAGCAGACCGAAAAGTTCTACGCCAACGCGTAGCACGCGAAGTACAAGCAGCAGCTACGGCAGTCGGACATCAAGAACCACTTCCACACGCCCCAGCACCACAGCACGCCAGAAACAGACCGCAACGAATCGTGCCAAGACAACTAACACAACGTCAGCACGAAAGAGTACTGCTACACGTAGTCAACAACGCCAAACCACGGCACAGAGTCGCAAACAGGTGCGGCAACTGAAATCTGAAAACCGTAGTTTGAAACGACAGGTCACGAGATCAAACCGACAAACGGCAAGCGCACGCAGGCAACAACGTCAAACTATTACAGTTAACAACTTTGGTGGTTACTATCCCGTGGCAGGTTATTCATTGTATAGTTATCATGCATCTCTGGCGTTTAACAATCTCTTATTCGGCATCTATTTCCATGACTACTATAACCATAGGATTCGCCATAGTTATTTGTGGCATTATCACCATCGGGATTATGATCGGTCACATTGGAGTAAAGAAAAGCAGGAAGAGTACGAGTTTTATAAAGAGTATTATGAAAGCCAAGGCGTTGAACCGAACCCGAATTACGTAGACCCTGGCACAAATCGTGATGAAGATTATGTCGCAAGCTATGTTGACGAGAATCCAGATAAGTTTTATGGGGAAAATGCGGAGGCTGTCACAGTTGAGGAACTTCCTGATGAAGAAGCAATAAAACAGGAACTTCTTGCATCTGCTGAAACACCGACTGTAACCTCTAATACACAGCGCGCACCACCGCAGCCCCAAAGGGTTATTGTAGAGAAGAAAACCTCGGGAGCGACGTGGTTTGTTCTCATTTTTGGAAGTCTTCTCATCGTAGGCATAATCATGTTGGTATTGTATAATAAGGGTTATTTTTAGGTGGTGATATGGCACTATTCGGTAAAAAAGAGGGAAAATCTCTTTTTGGCAAACGGAAAGAGGAAAAGGATAAAAAGTCGGAACGGCATGAGTTGGTGGACATTCCGATTGAAAGCATCATTGAACTCTCCGATCTGACTACATATCAGGAGACAGGAGACACCTCACATGCCTTTACGCTCTTCACGGGAAAGAAATACGAAGGTGATGGTCTTCTCCGCTATATGTATCACGTCCGAGATGTAGAGGGTGAGCTTGTAGTTGGGGTTGACCACATTGCTGGGACGAAAGACGAGTATGAGGTATCGCGGTGGATTGTTGATGGTGAACAGGAACTCGAAGACCCGTTGCCAGATGAGATGGCGCTCTATTATCCTGACCCTGATAATGAGGACGAGGAAATTGCTGTTGTATATAACCGACAAGAGGTCGTTTCAGCAAAACTCACCGTTACCGATGCACAGGGAAAAGAGGAATTTGAAGCAGAACTCCATGAATACATCAACGATAATGAAGAACTGATGTCTGTTGAACTCTGTGGGAACTGGCTTACCTTTTACGTTGGTATACTCATCTCTCGTTCTGATATTGAGATTTATCCTGCGACTTTAAATGAGCAGATACGTAGTTAAATGTTGTTTGTTATGTGATATAGTAAGGTTTTTGGACCTTGCCTTATATCTGATCAACGGTAGGTAATTGACATGACGCATCTTACCTACACTAAATGAGGAAACACTCATGATACCGCCTATAACGGAACTGCTCATAAAAATAGAGCAACTTGAATGGGATTTAGCAGAGGTCAAAAAGGAGTTAGAAAAACTTCAAGCACCTTTAATGAAGTCCCTCACGCCCGAAGAGTACCAAGCCGCTCGATTAGCTCGCGTGCGAGCACAGAATGAAAGGCGGCGCCCATTAATTGAAAAAGCGCTCGGAAAACCAAATTCTGACGTTGAATCCCTTAGCGC
>JAPPMR010000269.1 GCA_028818995.1 Candidatus Poribacteria bacterium
TTTACATCGGAAATGGGTTGGCATAGACATATCACCGGATGCAGAGGACATCACAAAACTACGATTGTCGGATGAGGTCAACAAAGCCTCTAATTTATTCAATCCGTTGACGGATGTGATTATTCGCAAAGACGCACCGGAACGGACGGACAACGCCGAGGAGATAGGTATTCAGAGGCATTTACCAAAATACCAAACGCACAAACCCGAGTTATTTGGTAGGCAGCAAGGTAAATGCAATGGGTGTCAATGCCCGTTCCATTACCGCAACTTGACGGTAGACCATATCACATCACAAAGCAAAGGTGGCACTGATCATATAGAGAACCTACAGCTGCTTTGCGCTGCGTGCAATTCAACGAAAGGCACAGGCACACAAGCAGAACTGATTGAAAGACTCAAAGAACAAGGCGTACTGAAATACTAAAGCAAATACCATGAAAAGCATAAGACCTTTAGACAACGACGAAATCCGCCTCGTTTTTGCCTCCAGATTAGGGACGTATACCAAAACAACAAGCCTGTTTTTGGAAAAAAAGGAAAGACTTTATGACATCACAATATGAAATGCAATTTCCATTTACGAAAAAGGACGAAATTCTTTATTGGGCAACTCTCTACACTGAGGATCAAAAGCCAGAGCGTCAACGCCAAGAGGAAAATGTTATCAGAATCAGAGAAGAAGTAGAGACGCGCAAGAAGCCAGAGACACCCGAAGGCTATCTGCTGACAACTGAATTGAGGAAGATGGCGCGGTGGAAATCCCACTACCTTCCCAGTAAGATAGATAGCAACCCACCGGGGCTTATTGAAGATGTGACAGGTGAAGCATTTCGTCTTGACAACGATTGGGAGAAAATTAAAAAGTTAAAAAATATAGAAGGTGTAAGAGAGTCTGTCGCGTCTGTGATTCTACACCTCTATGATGACGGTGATTACCCTGTCCTTGATGTCCATGCGCTTTGGTCGCTGACCATCGACAACACTAAAGTCGAATACGATGAACCGTTTTGGAAGAAATACGTCAAATTCTGCCGTGAGAGAGCCGATTGTCATGGCGTTTGTATGCGGACACTGGATCGGGCGTTATATAAATTTTCACAGTGTGGTGCCGCCACCGCACTCAAAACCATAACTGACGATATGTTTTTTTTAGAACTCAAACGTCGCGGGTATAACATCTCCAGAGACACTCGCGAGGATACCACTTCCGCAGGAATCATCAAAATCGAATAAGTTCCAAGAAGGATTTACAATGAATGAAAACACACGAAACGCCTTTGCGGCTTATGGACTGGATCTACTCAAGTATGCCATGCTAGACGTGTTATACAAAGAGCGTGCTAATCGGTGGAAAGGCTTGCTACGGATTCGGATTAGTGAACGGCTTGGCATTCCTAAGCCTGGTGAATATCATGCTCCCAACGCCGATTTGATTGGTGGCATTCTGGGGCATCTCAAAGAGGATGGGTATGTGGAAAACAAATGTATCATACTTTAAAAGTGAAAAATGTTGAATCACAAAAAAAGGTTAAACCACCAAAGGGGTGGCAGTTTTCTGGTGACCCAAGTTTTCTTAACCTCACTAATAACGATTTTAACACATATTTTCGTATCAGCAATACAAGAATAAAAGGGTTTGCTTTGACGGGTATTGCTGTGCCAAAAAATGGAGCCAATAAATGGGAAGTAGAAGAAATCCACGGACAAACAGGAATTAAGATAGAACACGGAACGGAATTATCTAATAAAGAGGCTAAAGAACTTGCTGTGAAATTAGCAAAAAACCTTAATAAAACAAAGTTTATGCATACATTGAATTGGGTTGTCGTGGCTGCATTATTAGCGGGATTAGTATCGTTTATTCTTTCCAAGATATAAGCCCAAATCTACACATTGCTTTACGAAATGAATTGTTATATCAAATTTAACCCATCCCAAAACGACTTATTGCGTAAATTTATTTTTCTTTACTGAGCCGATGGCGATGGGTTATATTCAAACGCAAGTATGGTTTATAGTGGACAGGACACTAATTGAAGGGACAAATGGATGACTAACATTTTAGGAATGAGTGGTTTTGTTGATTGGCTGACAGGATTAGGTCATAACTCTGGAGAGAAAAAATATCTATTTCGGGGTGTTTCAAGTAAAAAATACGATCCTGTAGAAGCGTCCACCTATCGTAGCTTATTGAACAATGAATTCGGTCGACCGGATAGAGGTAACAGAAAAACTCTCTCGAATCTACTGAAGATTAATAGGGATTTAATTGATGAGGCACGTTTTCGTGGGTTTGACCGGAAATATGATCGAGTTCTATCCGATTTGGAAATACTTGGTGAGTTGCAACATTTTCGGGCAGCTACATGTCTAATTGACTTCACCTTTTTTCCTGGAATCGCACTCTGGTTTGCCTGCCAGCCAAGTTCTGAAGAAGGGGAAGATGGTGAATATGGTAAGGTTGTCGCAGTGCGTAATGACGAGAAAATTAAAAAAGTTCGCTGTGAATGGTTATCCCAAGAAAAAAAGATTGAGGACTTTTTCAAAGCAGATGAGAGCGGAGAATATCCTATCTATCGTTGGCAACCTGAGAATATCACAAATCGTGTTGAACGTCAGGAAGGCATTTTTCTCTTTGGTGGCGGCAAAATTGAGATAGAAGATGAATGCTACATTCACAGTTCTGACAAGATATTCAATCTTGGTGTTCTACGAGAGTTCAATACTCATGAAGAAATACTTTTCCCTGATTTTGATGGTTTCGTCCGTCGCCATGCCCATGACATTCCATACAATCTTGATCCTACTTTCATTGGTTATAGGGCATATAGCAGAGGGCACTATGATAAGGCTATTGATAGTTTTACCGAAGCACTCCGCCATAAACCTGATTCTATAGAATCATATTATATGCGGGGCCGTGCGAGATTTAAGATGAAGTTTTACACAGAGGCTCTGGAAGATTTTGAAAAGGTTCTGAACCTAAACGAACCTGTCCCCTATTTTCACGCACTTACTTACTGGCAACGTGGATGTCTAAAAGCCGAAGTGGGACAGCCTAAGGAAGCTAGGGAAGATTATCAAATGGGGTTGCAACTTGCACAGGAGATAAATCGAACGGATATTATTGACCAGATTGAGGAAGATATCGCCAAATTGGAATCTTAGCATAGATTCTCTATAAATAAGCAAATTGGGTTGGGGATTTGCAAATTTAACAAAGTGAGACTTTTAGGAAGTTCACTCAAAGAAACATCCACCGAAACGCTATTTCTCAATCTCGCACGCCGCGGGTACGACCTCTCAAAACTCCGCGAGAATGACAAGACCCAGTGACCAGTTGGTGAAATCGTCAAAATATCATAATTCACTTCAGAACGGCAACGATTGCCGGTTAACCTATGATTCGTATGGAGGGTGATAAACAAAATGGCTGTGAGTAATTTGCCTATGAGGAATGAAATTCATCAACTTATCCTTACCCTTCTCTCTGATGAAAAAGAACACCGTTTTGGAGATATTGTGGATAAATTTGCCGATCATTTTTACCTTACTGATAAAGAATTAGATGAGACGGTAGCGAGTGGATACAAGCGATTTTATCATCGTTGCAGTTTCGCGATGCAGGATTTGAAGGCGGAGGATTTGGTAGAGTCTCCAAAACATGCATATTGGAAAATAACAAAGCGAGGAAACGACCACCAAAATCGGATAACCCCAAGAAAAAAGGAAACCCGCGAGAACACCGGACGAACCCCTTCCAAAAGTCTACAAGTTCCGAACCTAATCAGAAGATATTCAATGAAGAATAAAAAGGCAATAATCCGAACCTGCAGTCGAAGAAGATCCTATGGAAAAAAAGGTACGCATCGACAGTTAACTGGACGGAAGCAGCGTGCAATAGAACGCGCGCGGGTACGAGAAGTAGAACAAGAGGAAGCGGTTGAACCTATCCACGCGGCGAAACCCGTAGAAAATGCTACACCTACGGAAACAAAAATACCTTGGCGTGCTCCGAGAAGCAAACCCGATCCTGGCACCTATGCCTGCCGGACAATTTTCTGTGGGATTATGGGAATATTTACCCTTCCATTCGCCATTATCGGTTTCAATATAATAGAAGATCCATTCGGTCTATATTTTTTCCTATTCCCAATAATATTTTTTATTACGGCAATTCGGAGTTTAAAAAATTCTCGTGGTGGGTGGTAGAAAATGACACAAACAACAACAATACACGGTTTTAGACAAACTTGATTTCCGCACCTTTCGTCTGCGATTCTTTTTATCGAACTTGCACGCCGCGGATACAGTCTTATTCACCAAAAGTGAAGGAGTAGAACAGCTATGGAAAAGTTCAATTTATTATCCAACAACTCAAACAGTTGGACAATGTTTGGAAATCGTATCTCACAAGTACGCGCAAGAGAGATGTTCCCAATGCTTGTCGCACGCGCCAAAGAGAGAAAAACCATATCCTATGGCGAACTCACAGAGCATTTCGATCTCGCATGGGCAATGCCAATGATGTACGCTGTGGTATGCACCACAGGCACACTATATGACTTAGAACGAAACAAATTGCCACAAGCACAATTCGCTTGGACACACGGCAAGATACCACGTATCGCAAACATGGTAACGAAATCAAACGGCGCGCCTGCCGGTTTCGTTGCCGATCAGTTACCATATCAAGAACCCCCTATAGATTTTGATATGCTCTTGAAGAAAATTTGGGATTATGATAAGTGGGACGAAGTTCAAAAAGCATTGGGGTTATCGGGTTAGGCAATAACCGGGAATCGACATGTTTCAATAGGACATATGACTTATGTACCTCGGACGCAATTCAATCACCTCACAAGGTGCTTCCCATGATCATGATTTTGAAATTGAGAAGATATTACAGACTACCTCGGAAGAGAGTATTGCGCTGCAGATAATTTTACGGTATAATCTTGACAATAGAAAATGTGGCAAATCTGAACTGAATGCGTGATTTGAATGGGAGGTTAAAAAAACGATGAAAGTCCTAATTACTTTGGTTGCTATGATAGTTCTCTTTATTTCAGCGGTGTGGGTTCAGGAAAGCACATCGGAAATTGACCCGGAATCCCTGATGGGAATGTGGCACTTTGATCAGGGAAAAGGGGCTACGGTTAAAGATTCTTCTCCGAACGGTAATGATGGAAAAATTGTTGATGCCAAACGCGTTGAAGGAAAAGAAGGCATGGGTATCGAATTTGACGGGA
>JAPPMR010000701.1 GCA_028818995.1 Candidatus Poribacteria bacterium
CTACCTGCTCCGATGATGCCAACTCGGACTGTTTCTGATGCCACTCTTTTTGCTCCTTCACCTTCTGTATTGTAATTCTGATTTTATCAAAAAATCGCAGTCATGTCAAGGTGTAATTTTTGTTGCGTGTGTAAAGTTTTTGGCGTGAATAGGATATCTTTCTTGTGGGAGGGGTTTTCAACCCCGAACACATTTGTCAGAATCGCGGAAAGAGCGGAGAACGCGGGAAGGGCGTTTTGGTGATGACGATCCGTTTTTCAGATCGCATTTTTTATGTCAAAATCGCTGAAAGCACGGAACACACCCAATTTAGGAAGCGTGTCACGTTATCGTGATATGCTTTGTTTTTTTACTGACAAAAAATAAAATACTTATTTCTTATCAGATGGTTTTTCACCGCTCGGTTTATCTTCAGATGGCGTTTCAACAGGTTTGGGAGGTTCTATATTAGGCTTGTTATCAGGTAACATCTCATCTGGTAAAACTATAATTTCAGGCGGATTTTGTGATTTTTTCTCTGTATCTGGAACTATAGGTTTACTCTTATTGGGCGTATCCGCTCGTGATCGGCTATTTGGTTTCTGGTTTCTCACAATAGACTTCCATTTAATTGATCTGATTAATAATATTTAATTGATTTAATACAACCTAAGTTGCCACTCATGTAGCACAATCTGTATGAAGATTAAAAAAATATTTCGGTAATTCTAATTTTCCCAAACCTGGTAGGTGCGGTTTCCTAACCGCACCGGATCTTCCTCAAAAATTACCGAATTAATAAATTAATCTTCATTTAGATTGTGCTTGTGAGTGCACAAACTGACAGTTTGCGCTACCGGCAAATTCGCTTAAATCGGTCCTATTGTAACAAAATATTTACACGCCCTCAAACAGCCGTGGGGTTTTGGTTCGACCCTAAGGATGTTGTGGGATATGAATATTCATTGCGTAATAACATCTTCGATTGTTATATCTGCTGAACTTCTATTATCAAGATTGAGATTAATATTCATATCCATAATATTTAAAGCTTCGTCAATATTTTCTATGGAATCATTTTGATCTGAATTTAATTCTATATTATGGACAATCTCTATATCATCAATATCTAATCTTACAAATTGCTGTTTGTCGGCATCTGTGTTTAATATGAAACCATCATTTATTACAACAACCCTTGATACTATAACCATATCGTCAAATTGCTCACCTAAATTATTCAGATGATCCCTTAATTGCTTAACTTTCATTCTGTAACTCCTAATAAAATAAAATTGACAACTCTTAAAGGAAATAGTCTTTTCGACTCATGTGGGTTCGAATCCTACCCCGCTCTCATACACTTTGTACTATTGTCCCAGTGTACAATAATTCAATACAGTTGTCAAGCGTAATTGAAATATTGGGGTGTTCTGATTGGACGTTATTTAATTTCCATCTTATTAATATTTTTACTCCGTACCCAACTCAACCTTCGACTTCTTCCCACCGTGAATACTCGGCTCCTGACACAACATTTTCCGAAGCAGATCAAGCCCTTCATGCACATCCGGACGCTCCGATTCCGTGATACCCAGCACCTCTGACAACAAAAGTCTATCAAGCGCATGACGCACTGAGTCCTCATCCATCTGATTAAATGGTAACATCTTCTTATGTTTCAGTTGATTGAAAATCCGCTCCGCATTTGCCAATGCATTATCAGAGAGTTTTCGTACATCCAACGTAGACATTGATTCCAAAGAAGCTTTTGAACCGCTTCCTCGTCCTGTTTGTTGTTTACCAGCACTTAGATAGTAGCAGAGAAACCCTAATGTAGAATTCCCCCATAGCGTCCAAGCATAATCATAATTTTCATCTTCAAAGACAACATTTCTAACAGACCTAATACCGATAGCATCTTGTTCTGAAAACATTACGGACAAAGAATGTGAACTAAATCCTAAGTCTATATTAAATTGCACTCTACCAATACGTTCTAATATATTCTGAGCTTTAGCTTCCGCGTGTGGACGGATGAATGCATGTGCATTAGGTGATACAACCATTGACCGCTGAGTTTTGCATTTTAGATGCCATAGACACGGATATTCTGCAGTATTAGGACACCCTTTTATAATGTCAAACGCACCTCGATCACTCGGGTCTTTTATATCCCGATGATCCGCGCCGATTCTTGCTATATCTGACACAGAACAGATAGGGAGTTCTATAACAGATTTTTGACGAGGTAGTTTCAACTGTCCGTTTTTGAGTTGGTATGCAGCTTGGAGTACTGTAACATCTCTGATACGAGATACAGGCCATGCAAGAGCTCTGTCTGGAAGTGGGGCAGAAATGGCGAATCCTACAATATCATCACCAATACAGATAGAACTTCCACTATTAACACCATCTTCAAGCCTTCGAATATCTTTAAGATTATAGATTTGATTTGCAACTTCTAAAGCCTCAAGTTCACTTTTTGGACAACGCTTTAAGCAGACGAATGTACCATGTCCCGTATTTGTTCCCTTACCTTTTCTCGCTATAACAAGGCATTCTGCAATGGTGGTATCCGATGAGAAAGTGCAATTCTCAGTGTCTGCATCGGCAATCGTTAGTACAAGCACATCTTGATATTCTTCTGCCCATAACCTTCTTACTTTATTCCAGCTATTTCCAGTGATTGCCGTAGATGGCAGCACAAATGCCAATTTACCATTACGCTTTAACATTCTATCTGCGAGATCAACAAAGTCAACACCTTCTCCAGGATTGTTCCCGCCAAGTCGACGCCCTTGTGCCTTTCGCGCTGCTTGCATTTCAGGTGCTTCCTTTTTATCAGCAAAAATACTTTTAGGTAGGTTTGAGTTACTATCTGCACCACCTCGCGTATAAGGTGGATTCTGAATAACAATGTCAAATTCATTATGTCTGAAAGCATCTCTCATGTCAGTAATTTCTGTACCTTGTCCTGTCGCTGTTTCCGTTGTGTCAAGAGTCAACGGGAGCGTACCTGATGGATCACTCAGTAGGTTGAGAGCACCGATGGCGTAAAGTCCGTCCGCACGTGGCGTGCCATAAGGCATTGTGTGAATACGCGTACCACCGATGCGAACATCAGGATAGGTGCTGGCAATAATAGAAGCTGTCAAATGTGCGGCGTTCGGTAGAATATCACATCCTACAAGATTATTCTCCATCATATATTGATGGATTGTTTCCCCTTTACTGCCTGTTTGTTCATAAAGCATGAGCAGTCGTTGATAAACACCATTGAGGAGTGAACCTGTGCCACAGGCGAAATCTGCAATTTTAAGTTTTTTAGGATCTCCCTTGAGTTCTGGTAAGGCAAGCGCACAGAGCAGTGCAGAGGATTCGGGACGGGTATAGTTCGCTTTCAGAATTTTCCGATTGTCAATAAGTTTCTGAAACACAATTCCTGCAAGTTCATGTTCTTGTGCAAGTCCCATCTTTTCTAATTCTCGGGCAGTATCTCGCAGCACACGCAAAATCTCACCCACCAGTTTATCATCGGCGGCGAGCGTTTCGACGATATTGTAAGCAACATTGAAAATCGGAGCATAGTTGACCTTTTGGATTTCTCGCCATGCACGGAGGATTTCGTCTGAATCAAGTTGTCCGTATTCAGCGGTGAGTTCACTGAGTGATGGCACGTTTTCTAAATCTGGTTTACGCGCAAGGGAACTCTGAAATACAAGGGCATTGCTGATAATAAGCATTGCCATCTGTGTTGTTTGGTCACCGGGTTCTTGGACAAGGAGCTCACCTATTCTTTTGCCAATATGAGGTCGGTGTTCAATTGCGCTACTGACGATGACAGCGGCACGATGGATGCCGTATTCCAGCACGGCGGCTGCTTGTTCAATTTTAGTGATCGGTGTAGCACCAATGCGAATTGCAGTTGCAATGTCGGCAATACTGCCGTGAAGCCACCCTTTTTTCGGAAATCTCTGAGGATCATCAAGGTTGAGAAGGGTATACGCGAAGTCTTTTGAGTCTTTCAGATTTTCGCTAATCTCATCGCGTGGCATTGAGCGGAATCTGTGTGGAATGCGGATTACCATTGCACTGGTAAGTCTTTCCTGTGTGATCGCGAGTGTCTTGCCTAAGTACTGCTCACGTGCCTGCTTTTCGCCAGTTTCATTAGGACCGCGCTTGTAGTCAATTTTTACCTCAACTCCCATTGGGTACCTTTCGACTGTGCGGATAATAACATCAGGTTTCTTTTTGTTTTCAACAAGTGGCTGCGTTGTCTGCTCGTAAATTTTCCATGTCGCACTCATCGGCATCAAAATTTCAACGAATAGGGTGGTGATAGTATTTTCGCTATTGGTGTGTTGATGGTTCATGCATTTACCTTAACTTCAGTTATGATGTTGCTATTATTTTGTTTTATTATAGTGTGTTTGCTAACACAAGTCAACTGAATTTCGCGACTACGGATGTGTAAAGTTTTTGGCATGTGTATTGTCTGAATAGCGGATTTATCGGATTTCGCAGATTGCGCGGATTTTGACTTGGCCCATCAAAATGTTGTCCTTATATAGTGAAATCCCAAATATGTTCACACATACCCGGTAGGTGCGGTTTCATGAAGATTAAGAAAATATTTCGGTAATTCTAATTTTACCCAAACCCGGTAGGTGCGGTTTCTAACCAATGCAGAATACCACACGCGTATTCTGCCGGATATTTCTCCAAATTACCGAATTAATAAATTAATCCTCATCTAACCGCACCATTTACACAGGTTCGGTTAGGAAACCGAACCTACCATGGTGGGCAAATAATCACAGATTTTACTATAATTAGCGTTTGCACACAGCGAGCAGATAATCCGCGTCATCTGTGCCATCCGCGAAAATCCGTGATTCTGACAGAAAAGGGTGACAAAAACTTTACACATACACCATTCAGTTCTCTAATAATTTCTTCCTTTACCAAAACTCCAATCAACCCAACTTTTCCCGCAAACTTATTGGAAATATATTGGATATCTATTGTTCGGCAAACCACAAAAACTTCCCATCACCACACAGAATTAGGTATAATATCAGGACGAGAAAACAAAACTTATTAAAAAAATATCTACAGAAAGAGAAAAACCTTGTTCCTCAAAACAGAGGAGAAATATAAAAAATAAAATTAATTCCGAAACAAGAAAAACGCCTATAAACCCATACAGGAACTGGATTTATAGCGAATTTAGAAATCATACCGTGGTATGAAAAATCATACCGTACGGTAT
>JAPPMR010000921.1 GCA_028818995.1 Candidatus Poribacteria bacterium
GTGTCATGCCGCTCTCCGTGTCCATCACAAATTTGCCTACGAGGCGGTCTCTGATGAAAACTGTGTCTCCAAGTTTCAGTTCCCAAAACAGTGGAGTCGTTGCTCCCTCCGGTACTAATTCTACGAAAACTTCCATAAACGGTTCATGAGGTGAGGACACAATAGAATAGGGACGCTGGACAATCTTTTCGTCAACTTCAAAACCGATAGTCGCATATTGCCCAGGAATAAAAGGGAGTTGCTGATCAGTTTTGAATTTAAAAGCGGCTAAATCTTCGGAAAAATCTTCTCGTTCAATGAGTTCGCCTTTGCAGTATCGCGATCTGGAGCTTTTTCTTTGCATAATCGTTTCCTTCAAATAGAAAATAATGGAGTTCTGAATGTCTCTCATATATTATACTTAAAACCAAAATCTTTATCAAATATTTTTTGAACAGTGGATTATACAACATGTTTTTGGCAAAATGGCACGATGTAATGTGTAAATACCTCTTGTTTTCAAAGAAATAGCGTGATAAACTAAATTGAAGAACTTATATACCTAAGAAATGGATACGATTAGGGGTTAGAAATGAAAAAGATACTACTATTGAGCATAGCGCTACTGCTAACTATGGGAGCATTTTTAGTAATTTGCTCTGCTCAAGATTACACACAATGGCAGTTACCTGAAGGGACAAAAACCCGTCTTGGCAAAGGGAGAATAAACGATATTGTCTTTTCTCCTGATGGTACTCAGTTTACCGTTGCAACCTCTATCGGTATATGGATTTATAGTACGGATAGCGGTAAAGAACTTTCGTTGCTTACTGGGCATGAAGTAGAGGTAATGTCGGCGGTATTCTCACCTGATGGACGCACTCTTATTAGTGTTGACTCCAACGGTGAAAGCCGTAGGTGGAACGCAGCTACTGGTGAACAACTATCCATTCTAACAGAGGGCAATGACATCGTTAAGAAGGTTGTTCTTTCTGCGGATGGCACGAGACTTTTCACTGTGAACCTTGATGATAGATTCCGAGTGTGGGATTTGAACGACCTTAACAGCGAACCAATACTTGTAGATGATACAGAACAAAGTGTTAATGATATTGAAATATCACGTGATGCCCAAATAATTGCAGCTACTAAGATACCGCATTATTCGGGTTCTGATAGACCTGTAGAAAATTTCCGACTTCAGGTTTGGAATACGATGACTCAACGGATGTTGTTCAAACTATATGGGGAAGAACCTCATATCAATACACTCAAATTTTCATCAGATGGAAAAACATTGGTAACTGCAGAAAATAACGGAGAAATCAAGTTTTGGAATGTGGACACAGGCGCAAATTGGCTTACCATCAAAAAGAATAAAAAAGTAATTCGAACTTTAGTGTTTATTCCGCATAAGAAGCTGCTTGCTACTGCTGATATAGATAATACAATACGATTTTGGGATATTGCCTCTGATGAAGGACAACCGTCACAAAGCCAAGTTTTCAAAGAACTCAAAGAGAATATTTCTACAATGATATTTTCACCAGATGAAAAAACACTTCTTACATCAACTCAAAATGGCACGATACAAGGTTGGGATATAGAGACTGGTAGTCAGCGCTTTAAGATAACAGGACATGTCGGGGAAATTTTGCATCTGGCAATATCTGAAAATGGCAAAATCCTTACGACTGCTAATTTTCTTGCTTCCAGATGGCTTACAGACGACACGTACCTACAGCATTGGGATATAAGTACGAATGGCATGTTATCTACAGACTTTTTGGAGTTTGAAGGCGTTGAAACGATAACACCCGATTGTAGAAATGTTATCATAAAGGATAAAGATGGTAAATTTGAGATGCTTGATATTGAAACGAAAAACACACTGTTCACAATTACAGAGATCGAAAAAGATGCGTTAAGTGGTAAATTCGTATTCTCATTAGATGGAAAAACTGCTGCAGCAAGAGGCAAAGATTATGTCGTCCACTTGTGGCAGATTGCTAACGCCTCTCAGATTAGTAAACCTTGGAAAACACTTAAAGGACACACAAAATGGATTAAGGCAATGGCATTTTCACCTGATGGGAAAATGTTGGCAAGTGGTGAAAATAAAACAGTTCACCTCTGGAACTTAGAGACTGGTGAAATTCTTTTTTCGTTTGCACCACAGTTAAATTCTCTTGAAGATATAGCATTTTCACCCGATGGGAAAACACTGGCAGGTGGGAGTAGAGAAGCAATCTACTTGTGGGATACTGTAACTGGAAAGGAGATCGGCGTATGCATTCCAGAGCGTATTACTACAAGTATGACGTTAGTTTTTTCTCCAGATAGCAAAACCCTTGTGAGTGCCTGCGGTGCAAGAGTCCTCAAATTTGCAGATCATGAAGTAATGTTGCCAAGTGGTGGTTGGGTTACTGCAACCGCCAGTACAGATGACGGTGGAATATTTCAATTGTGGGATAGTCGAACGGGTGAGTTATTGTCTACACATACCGGACATACGAATCGTATAATAGCATTTGCCTTTTCCAAAGATAGTAAGACATTTGCAACTGGAAGTCGGGATGGGACAGTTTTACTGTGGGATTGGGAGAAGATTTCTCAAGTTGGCAGTAAATAAGCAAACAATTTTCGCACACGGTATTTAGCTTCAAGTCGTGACCGGGAGGTCGCTCCTACAAGAAGAAACTTGATTAGAAGATTTAAACAAAAAGGACTAAATATCCTGATACTTGGATATTCATTAAATTGATAATCGCAGGGCACAGAAACCCCGCGCTATAATGAATTTATAGTGACCTTTAGAATTAACAGGACATTTTGAGTTGTAGGAGGGAACTCCGATTCCCGACTATGAGTGAGTTTCGTCGCGATTCGGAGATCGCTCCTACAGAAAATGTGTCTCTTTAATTTCAAGGTTCACCATAATTTACATCTCAGCCAACTTCTTCTGCAGCCATACCCGCATCGGTGCATGCCCAGGATCACAAACCTCAATGAAATGTCCCGGCAACGGCTGTCCAATTAATGCCTCAACATCACGCCGCCGATCTGCTACAACATCCGGGTGATCACTCGCTACATTTGTTTTTTCCTCCGGATCGTTTCGAGTGTCAAAAAGTTCATCACCCTTCTCATCTTTATAGCCTACCGACGTGCAGAAGTTCCAACGGTTATCGCGCACACTGACGCGTCCCACAGCATTGCCCGTTGTAAATCCTGCCCATCCATTGATAATACGTTCGCGAAGATACGCTTTTTCCTGCGTAACGAGTTGCCACATGTTTTCACCATCAGTCCAGCCGCATGGAATACCAAGCAGGTTTAACAGAGTCGGCATCAGATCGTGGTTTTGCACAAACGCTGAAATATCTTTGTCGTGTGGTCCTTCTGGATGCCGAATCATTAAGTTCAGCTGCGTATTGAATGGATGGAGTTTGTTCGCGCCTTTTCCGAAACTTCCGTGGTCGCGCAATTGTGTGCCGTGGTCAGACATCACCACAATAAGCGTTTCATCACGGATATTTAATGCCTCAATTTTGTCCAATAACACACCGACCCATTTATCAACGAATGTCACTTCACCAAGATAGAGTGCTTCAATTCTGTCGCGTTCTTCCTCAGTAGGTCCGCCTCCTTCACCTGCACTGCCCGGTGTGATAAAATCCTTGCCCGAATAGTCCGGCATATAGATATCTGCATAAGATTTTGGGGGATCCCACGGCTCATGCGGATCAAAACTATCCACCCATAAGAAGAACGGACCGACGGTGTGATTGTCCTGTAGCCAATCTGCTGCAGCACGGAAAACGCGCGCGCAACTATAGTCATCCTCTGATTGACGATGACGTTGCGATAACAAATAATTAACAAGACCGGCATGTCGCTTCCAATTGATCGGTTCACGAACATGTTTGCGGAGCAAGTCTTCAATCAACCTCGGATCACCACTGTGCCAATTGTCCGATTCTTGTCCACGAATAAAATCAAAATGTGCAAATCCACGTGAGAAATTCATTGTCGGTTTAAACATGTGATATGTATCTGCTATGAGAGCCGTTAGATAACCACGTTCTAACAGCACCTCAGCGATAGTGTCCTGCTCTGGTGGAATCTTGTGCCAACCAGGGGCGTGATGCCAATGTCCACGCCTATCAAAGTTATATTTCCACGGAAAACTCCGCATCCCTGTGAAATTGCCACGACGTATTTGAAGTGTCGGTTGTCCTTCGCCAAATGCACGGGTGAAACGCACACTCTCCGATGCAAATGAATCAAGGTTCGGTGTTTGCACGTGGCTAAACTTTTTGCCTTCTCCGATAATGTCTGCCCGAAAAGTATCTAAACAGATACAAACAATGTTCATAATGTTACATTCCTCTCATTTCATCTAAAATTTTTCCGGCTGCCTCTAACGGATCTTCCGCTTCAATAATAGGTCTACCGACAACGATAAAGTCTGCTCCACGATTAATTGCCTCTGCGGGTGTTGTGATACGTCGTTGGTCTCCTGGGTCTGCCCATTTCGGTCGGATACCAGGTGTAACGATCAAAAAATTGTCACCACATGCTTTGCGTATCGGTTCAATTTCCAAAGGTGATGCGACAACACCGTCTAATCCTGCTTCTTTTGCCTGCTTTGCAAGAAAAACCACTTGCTCAGTCAGTTGTCGCTCTGAACCAAAGTGTGTCTGAAATTCTTGCTCATCTATGCTCGTCAGAATCGTTACACCAAGTAGAATCGGTTTTCCTATTCCAACATCGTAGGC
Source organism: Candidatus Poribacteria bacterium (assembly GCA_028818995.1). The sequence continues at coordinate 4,761 of JAPPMR010000921.1, forward strand.
AGCATCATCCGCACTGAATCTTGCGGCTTGCATCATTTCAAATCCACCTGATGCGTGCATATTAATCATGTGCGCGCCCTGTTTTGTCATTGTGCCAACATCGCGCGCCACTGTATTCGGTATATCATGAAATTTTAGGTCGAGAAAGATTAGATGTCCTCTTGCACTAAGCCAAGGAAAAGACTCTATCCCAAGGGTACTGAATGCTTGAAAACCGATTTTAATCCACGGCATCAGTTCTATAAGCGACCCAGATAACCAGTCGATATCCTCTCCATCATCTGTATCCAATGCGACAATTAATCTATTTTTCAAATTTCATTCTCCATCTGTAGGAACATTTGAATTGTCCAAAACTTCGTCAACTATTCTCTGTGTTTCTTTATGGGCATCCTCAATTTGCGTTTGACAGTTATAAATACGCATCGCAATTTCATTGAGTTGCCCTTCAAAACATTCTATCATTCGACTCACCTCATCAGGTGATGTGCCAC
>JAPPMR010000209.1 GCA_028818995.1 Candidatus Poribacteria bacterium
GGTTATCGGGATGCAATTGGTCTAATTCCCATTTCTTCGGGTTATTCTGAATATATTCGCGAAGACGTTGTAAATCATTGTCGTCACGGATAACATGATCGTGATAATTTCTTTGCCAAATACGCTTCCCAGGTGTATTGTGGTGTTGATTAATAAACTTGGTAGATTGATATTTGAAATATGCAACGATTTTGCCCAACGAAGGTTTGTCTTTCGGGCGAGGAGACCTCGCCCCTACGTCAACGTTCCATGCAATAATTCCGTGTATGTGATTAGGCATAATGACATACTCACCTATTTCAATAGAAGGAAAATGTTGTGGTATACGGTTCCACCATTTAACGACAATATCGCCTATTTCATTCAAATGTATTTGCCCGTCTATTATCGTCCCAAATATACACTTCCGGTGTTGCACACAGATGGTGACGAAGTATGCACCAGATTGACTGTAATCATAACCCTGTAAACGCATTGCACGGCGTCGGGGGAGATCGGGTTTGGATTTCATAGGAAACATCCTCCCGTATTTTTTCGGGCGAGGGGACCTCTACGATTTATTGGAGTCAGGAGTCAAAAAGTTGCATCTGCTCTCCATCCACTTTTGGAACTTGATAATTTTTGTCAATAGATTTTCTGCTTTGCTCAATTGGAACTGTAAATTCTCCAGAAATACGTTCGTGCAAGTATACCCCCCACTCCATATCTGGATCGTGTAGGACATCTCCCTGATATTTTATCGGTTCTGTAATGAGACAGAAAGCACGCGTACCACACTGTCGACGCGGTATATCTGCTGTGAAGTGGGTTGGCAACGCCTGCACTTGTCCGTGGAGTTGAGGATCGGGAAACGGGAGTATCGTATTACAATAAGTTGTTTCCGATTTACGCTGTAATTCGACTTCCTCTATAGATTTCACGGTTGCTAAATCCGAGGAACGCCCCAGCAGCAAAGGGTAACGCGGACGTTCTAATGCATCCTTTAACCGCACCTCTGGGGTATATAGATAGAGTTCTGGTTGCACAAGGAATTCGCGTCTGTTAACGTTTGATTTTCCTTTTAATAAATTCTTTCCCTTATATGGAAATTCATAGACAGTTTCTAAATCAACTGCTCTACCTTTACTCGTAAAAACAAACCCGATTGCTGCATCATGCGGCGTAACCCAACCCCCTTTGGCAGCAGTCAAAAGTCCGTATAGTGCCGAAAGTGGTGGCAAGGGCAGAGTCGGTTGGAATCCGCTAATAAATAACGGATTCCGAAACGATGAAACCCACCCTATAATGTGGACGCGAAGGACTTTCATGAGGTCTCTCCGATATGTGTTTCTAACTTCTCTGAAAGTTGGGCAATTACTTTATTTGGTGAGTCATAAACTATTTGGCAAGGTTGGTCGTTATCATTTTTTAATGCACGTAGATCCTCATCTAATTCATCCATGAATCCGTTTCGTCTGCCGATGTAAATTGCATCACAGAATCGGTCTGCGTAATCGTCAATAACCTCGCGCAAAGCAGGAAGACTCAACTTACCAATCTCTTTTTCTTCTACTATCAGGTTCATGAAGGGATGGTTGCCACCGTCAAGAACGGAGAGAATAATCAGTTTTGGCGTAACATCGGTGAGGTGTGATGTCAACTTTGCACCACCACTAAGTATAGGCAGCGCTTCAAGGGTTTGTTGGCAACGTCGGACGCGAGTTTCTTTTGGGAGTACCCACACAGGCCTTTCTCCGACTTGTGTACCTCCTGCGTCTTGGATAGCCTGCACAGAACTTGGAGTAATATTCTTATAGCCTGTCCTATTAATATCCGAGAATGCACCAACTGAACTAAGGTCTAAGGAAAAAATACCCTTAAGCACACATGAATAAAACTGATGTTCATGTATAGCTGGGAAATCTTCTTGTCGTGCCATTACGCCATAATCGTCAGTTGGGCGGTGTGATTCAATAGAAATTAAAGGAGAATTTTTCAGCGGAGAAATCCGAGTTACAGTTTCATCTCCTTTTCCTTTCGGAGCTCTCATATACCCAAATACATCATCGTCGTCATATACCGCTGGAGAGGCATCGGTGTAGACGACCTGAGTGTGGCCTTTACCACTACGAGTGATTGGAGAAACATTCCAACTAAACTCATTTTGAAGCGTAGTTCGCCACCAATTCCGCCATGCTTGTCCAGAAACATAAGGATATGTTTGAGATCCTCTACGGATTGTTTTGACAACTACTATGTTTTCTCCTCTTTGCGATGCTTCAGATCCTGCGTTGTTAAGCGCGGAGTAGGGTGCATCGATCAATACTAAACCTATAATATGCTTTGACATAACTAATTTTCCTCCTGTGATTCATCAGTTTCATTATTTTCGTCATCGTCCTCATCTTCGTCATCAACAGCACCACTTTTAACTAACCAATCATGAAGTTTTTCATAGATTCGAAAAGTAAGTAAGTCACGGGTTTCACTCCAAATAGGATAATCTGATGACTCTGGAAACAAATGTTCTACGTACTCATCCAGTGAAAAAAGTGGTTCGTTTTCACCTTCACGAATACGATCACGAATTACATACCTCAAGATATTTCGGCATGTTGGATAATTTCTAGCTCGTTCAAGATTCCTAAGTCTGCTAACCTTATTAGTCTTTTGAATGCTATCGGCAATATAATCGCCTACTTTTTTAATGGCATTAAGCCTTAATTCATTCATCTCTCGCACCTCCTTTAAATAAAGCGAAAGTAGTTCCCAATTTCCACGTGATTTTCTGGCACGTCGATCTAAGAAAGATGCTACAATTGAACGACCTTGCAACAGGTTTTCATACACACGGTTTATGCGGTTTTTGTAATCTTCCTCGGATTCTACTTTATCCCGGTTGATTTTGCCGTAACCTGCTCGGACAATTTCCTGCCATGCTGTATTAAACTTGCTCATATAAACAATGCGTAAAAATTTAAATACTGGTGCAGGCATGTAGAACACTTCGAGTTCGGGTTTGTCGTTATAATTTCTGAAACAGTAAACCTGCATAGGTATATTCTCGTCAGGGCGCATTTCCTGATATTGTGTCATTTCCCGCGCCATGTAGAACATACCATTGCGTGGATTGGCGTAGCCAGGGTTAAAACACCCCGTTATATTCTGCTGAAGTTGTTGCTTGCGAACTTCCCCGATACATACCTTCGCCCAACTTTTTAGTGCATTCCACGAATTTGAGTGGAGTGTAAGAAACTGACCTCCAGTCGCCATGAATACTAATGGAGATAATTGAATAGCAAAAGCACAAGCCGAACAATAACCTGCTCCCTCAGCGAAGGTAGGAAAAAAATTGCGTAATGGGCCAGAGCCTGTTAAAGGTATGTCTTTTTTCAAAAGAAAATTGTTGGCATTGCGTCTGCCGCATCCCATACAATCTCCGGTTTCGTTCAATTCGCATATCGTGTCCAAATAATGTATGCATTCTTCTTTAAGTAGTTCAACTCGATCCCGCTTACTGTACGCGGGATTGGTCAAAACACTATTTGGAAAAATACTATGTAAATTTCCCCATCCAGTATCTGTTTGCATCATCGGAGCAATATCGTTGACTACCTCTTCAAGATCATCTTTGGTAATCTGTTCCGGCTGTACGCTGCGTCCCAGCCATTCACAGATTCCACAAACCCCAGCATCAACAAATGGATTGCCCATCAATTTCTCATAAATCGGCATTTCAAACCTCCTTTCAAAATGTTATATAAAAATTAAGTATAATACAAAATATAACGCTTGTCAAGTAAAAATATTACATATCGGATAACAAGTGCCGATAATTTACCTAAATCGTATACTATTCAACATTATATAGGTAATTATACAATTTATAGTAAAACTTGTCAAATCTTTTATATTTTCTTCCAAATTTGGTGCGATTAAAATGATACAGTTTTTAATAAAAAACTATACAACAATATATATTTCTATTCCATACTGGTCCGATTAAAAGTGTCCGATTTCGCAAACGCTACCCGACCTACAAGAACATTTAACATGATACAGAATTTATACCTTATCAGTCAAGCAAAATTCTGCTAAACTTCTACCATGCCGAACCCCGCACTATTCTTATCACCAAACCCGCATTCATAGCCGGTCTGTATCAGAGTCGGACTGCCAGATACGCGAAACGGACACAATATCCCGCGTATCTTGATGCCCTTGAAATCAACAAGTCGAGTGACACGTCCCTGTTTCTTGTGGATATAGTTGTCATCAAAACGGAATTTCAATGCATCATTTTGTGGTATGCTTCCGTGGATTGCTTCGTGTTTACGGATGAGATTTTGACGGATGAGTTCGGAGAGATCGGGATCGTCTGGTAGGCAGTAGTGTGTGCGGCGTTGTCCTTCGTGTTCACGCACAGCAGACATCACAATCGGAGAGAGGCAGCGGAAACGCATATCAGATTGAAAACCTGGTGTACGGGGGATGTTGACATCTAAAATTTTAAGTTGTTGCTGTCCAATGGATAATCTACCTTGTGTGAGTAGTGTATCCGCAAAATGGGATAGGAATTGTTCGATTGGGGAGGAGACGAACCATGTCAAGGTAGACCTAAAATGTATCTGTTCGCCGGTGATACGTCTGCGTTCTGCCATGAGTTGTGAGAATGTGAAAAGTTTGAACCGTTTTTCAGCGACTTGATAACCTTCGTCGTGTAGGAAATCGGCGTATTCAGGGTTTGATTCTGCGAGGAATCGGTAGATTGCTCCAACAAGTAGGTGATTGTAGTTGATGGGTAAGGTGATTTGCTTGCCGACATCGGCAAGAATTTGAATTCGCATGAGAGATCTCCATTTTGTTTCCTTTCGACTTAAAACAATCTACTGTAAATGTAAGAGGGCAATGAATTACGCGACTACGAACACACCAATCGGAGGAAATGCAGAAGTATTTTAGATTCTACTAAAAATTAAATACCCATGCGGAGGGCGACAGCTGCAAGCAGAATCAGCAATGAAACTACACCCATGAGACTGGATACGATAGACATTTGCTTGCGGAGTTGCTTGGCTTGAGGAGGAAGTTCTTCTGTTTCGGGGTCTAATCCTTCAATTGCCGCTGATAACCGTGGACCGAAGACAAAACCGTGAAGCGCGGTTAAAATAAGCAGCGCAATGAATAATATTAGTTTGATAAGGAGTGTTCGCATGAAGCTATTGATGCCCTCTGAACCAGAAGACGAACCTAAGCCTATTGC
>JAPPMR010000842.1 GCA_028818995.1 Candidatus Poribacteria bacterium
GATGCAAAAACAGCATCGCGCCGCTCAGCACCGTAACATAAAGCAATAGATCCATGCAGCTCTCTTACCTCTTCGTAGAAGCACTCTCCTTGTCGTGACCTATCTCGATAGCACATGAAGCATCATCACTATACAAGCAAATCGGGCAGGTAACTGGTATCCCCATTTCATCTTGTTCCCGCCACATCTCGTAAGCGATGTCGCGACGCACCTCAAACACGTCAAAGCACGCTTCGCATGGAATCCAGATATTCTCATTCTCAGAAATATCAGTACGCATAAAAGCAGAAAGACCGATACTCACAAAGCCAATCATTGGAATCGAAGTGTGTCGTTCAGATATAACCTACAACTTACAAAGTGTGCTTCCTGTTTTTGGAAGAGGCGGGCACTCTCGGGAGAGAGGAAAACAACCCCGCCTCAACACACTTCGTAAAATAATTATATCTTAAATACAGAAAAGAGTCAATATTTTTTTCTGCTTGACTTTTTTATCCAAAAAGCCTTAACTTATTAACGACACACACTACTGATCTTAGTGTGCGGTCACGCCTCGGGGGAGAAGGAGGAACAACCTCCGGGGCATGAATTGCACGTTAACAACTTGTTAATAACGTCAAGTTATTCGACAAAGTTGCACATTATGGTGGTTTATCAACTATATGTGACAATTCTTTTATATAAAATCGTGCATAAAATGACAAACCTGACACAATTTACATGGTTTTATGAAATGTGTCAACACTTTTCTGACTTTTCCTTATAATTTGATAACCGCCTCGGTATACGGAAATCGAAAACCTCTATTCCCTATACCGAGCGGTATCAAATCCCACATTCACATCCCCTCGGATCGCCTTTCACTTATCAGCATAACAAAATCTATGATCGCGAAGATCCCAAGAAATACAGCACAACCGATTTTCGTTATTGTAATCGCCATCGTCTCAGCAAGGTTGATATTAAGTACGAAAAGGATACCCAGCATAACCTTCAGAATCAGCGAATGAAAGCGAAATTCCGAAAAAAGCGCATAGAATCTCGGCATATATGCGATAAGCGGAATCAGTCCATTAAAAATCGTATACTTCCGCTCTGGGTTCCATGCATAAGCGTACTTCTCAACCCACTTCCACGCCCGTTCCGCCGTTCTAAACTTCGCCGGAAACAGCCCCGGCGTATACTGATACTTCAGACCTTTCCTCAAAAACGGGCAAAATTTCCACATCTTGCTGAACGGGATAGGCATAATTAACCCGACATACTTCCCAGGTTGATCCCGCATATCCAGCACGACATAGACCTCACCAATCTTCTTGTACGTAAGCCCTTCAAGCCTTGTGCTATAAGATGATTCTACCATTATGAATCCTTCAGTAGGAACAGTCGCCCGCCCCACTCATTACGCATTATGAAACAATTAAATGAGCATAGCCGCGCAATAACATCTGGACACTCTCAGTGTATCACGAGTCCATCAAAAACGCAAACACCCAGATCATCCAGCATAAGGTCATTTATGGTAGATTACAACATCTTTCAGCCGTAGAAGGGACCTCCGCTTCCCGATGCTTTTGGGACCTCCGCTTCCCGACTTGGTAGGAGGGAATTCCGATTCCCGACCTTTTACTCCTCCTTGTAGGAGGGAATTCCGATTCCCGACCTCTTACTTTCCAATTCCTCCTTGTAGAAAGGGTTTCCAACCCCGATTCTTACAGTCATCTTGGACAGGACAGATATCAATCAAAAAATGTTTCCAATCCTGTCGATCCTTGAATCACAGAAATCACAGTTCAAAGGCATCATCAAAGACAGACGCGTCCTCTAATCTGTAGGATGGAATTCCGCTTCCCGACCTCTTAACTGAAAGCGAACCTTGTAGGGGCAGCCCTTGTGGCTGCCTCACTGATAACTGATAACCATTTCACCACAGAAATTTGACCGATTTAACCGCCATGAAGTTTTTCAAAATCGTTTCCCAACCCTTTCGCAGCTTATGGTTTCAGTCAATTACGAGGGACCCAAAAATCCTGTTATTTTCTGTGGTATCTATTTTTTCCTACATCTCCGCTGTAGGAGGGAACTCCGTTTCCCGACTCCCCATCTTCTATAGGGACGGGCTCCTGATCGCGTGATAGCGACTTTTCGACTTTCAACCGTCAGTCTCTTGTCGCTCGCGCATTATGTACCTTTACACTCACTTGACAATATATAAAGACCATTTTTTTTTTCGATTTCGTGCATAAAATGCATAAAATGGTTATTAGTTTTCAGAAGAATGGGCATCAGTGGTCAGCGATCAGCCGTCAGTTAAGAGAATCGGGAAGCGGAGTTCCCTCCTACCGCGGAGATGTGGGAAAAAACAGATACCACAGAAAATAACACAATTTTCGGGTCTCTTGAAATTGAGCGGAAACACAGGCTGTGAAAGGGTTGGGAAGCGATTTTGAAAAGTTTCATGGCGGCTAAATCGGTCAAATTTCTGTGGTGAATGTGAGGGGTAACCCTGGACATCGTCTGAATCGCGGAAAACACGGCGGACGCGGGTTCTTCGTCTGAAGCAGGATTTATAGGATAAGAACAGGATTTTCAGGATTAGACACATTTCCTAATGATGTCCGGTGCGGTTTGAAATCGCGCTACCTCAATCCCCCTATAAGAAATACGCAGAAACACCCTATCAAAGACCCCTATCAATACGCAGAAATACCCAAGCAAAAACACCCCCAGCAAAAACATCCCCTTATCAGGGGAATAAGGAACTCGTCGGGTTGAAAACCCCTCCTACAAGAGATGCAGCACGCGATCGCAAAGCGCAAATGTGCCAACATCAGCGAATAAAAAAATATGTGAGGTCTGGAGGTTTGAATTCTCAGACGCATATAACCCAATTGCCAGTTGGGCGGAGACGGGAGGTAGCGGGACTACCCCGGCAATCCGTCTCCTACGTCCACTCGTAACGCTGCTGGATTTTCCGGAGAAATCAAGCACAATTACGACGCTGTCTAAAATATCAGACATATCAAACGAGATGTGTGATATACTTAAAACCGCACTGGCAAGTCTCGATTGGCAGTGCCGGGTTCGGGACAGGGGCTTCTGTTGCCGAACCACTCCATAAATGGATTTTACGGATGCCGAAAAGTATTATAGCAGAAATCCAAATAAATTACTATAATTTTTTTTACTTCATATTAATTTGTGTGTGAATCTATGTTGCTATCCAGCAAATTTTGAGGGGTCGCGGCTATTTTCCGCGTACTCGGCGCACGCCACCATCTTTCCATTTCCTCATCCTAAAAATCCCTAAATCTCGGTTCAGACGATTAGACCCAAAATTTTTATCTCATTTTTACGTCTCGGCTATAAATTTTCCCATAAAACCTATAATTTCACTTTTTTTTTGGCAATTTATGACATTTTATGCATTTTATGCACGAAATCGCAAAAAAAAACGAGTCTTTATATATTGTCGAGTGCGTGTGAAGGTATAAGGGGAGCGACAAGTGCCTGACGGAAACCGACAGCCGTTCTGCGTTGACACACTTATGTGTCTGTGTTAAAATGCTTTTATCAAACCCGTTGAAGGTTGTGCAGGCCAAGAAAACAACTTGATTTTATGAAAGGAATCGTTATAGGATGTGTCAGAATCTCAAACAGCTAACCTCCGTGGATCTCAGCGATATTTGGGAAACCGAACCACAGCATTTTACACCGTGGCTCGCACGAGAGGAGAATCTAACGCTTTTAGGTAATACCCTTGGTATGGAACTCGAACTTGAGGCACAAGAGATAAACGTTGGAGACTTCCGCGCGGACATCCTTTGTAAAAATACAGAGGATGATTCATGGGTGATCATTGAAAACCAATTGGACCCAACTGACCATAAGCATGTGGGACAACTTCTCACATACGCCGCAGGATTAGATGCTTCTACAGTTATCTGGATTGCCAAGACGTTCCGAAGCGAGCATTGTGCGATGCTGGACTGGCAGAATAGAATAACAGATGAACGCTACCGTTTCTTTGGTATTGAAATGAAGGTCTGGCAAATTGAGGATTCTGCCCGCGCAGTGCAATTTGATGTTGTTTCAAGTCCCAACAATTGGACTCGTGGTGTAAGTCGGGATACACAACGTGCAGCGAACCGGGAACTCACCGATAGACGAGAGTGGCGGATAAGATATTGGACAGGTTTGGGAAAGTACATGGTTGACAACGACAGCAGCGTTAATTGCACTGCTCCCACAACAAGTAATAACATCAGGTTCAGTATAGGTAGGACATATTTCAGCGTACAAGCATGGCTGGCAAGTAGCAAGAGAGAGATAGGTATCCGGCTGTATATGTCAGGGGATTTCTCCAAAGCACATTATCACTTGCTTAAAGAACAACAAGAGGAAATTCACAACGAATTTGGTGAAACCCTTGAGTGGAACGAATTGCCGACGAGCGAACGGAGTCGGATTAGCTTATCTAAGCAAGACACCGACCCGTTAGACGAAAACGATTGGCCTCATCAATATGAATGGCTTACAACTCGATTAGAGCGGTTTAACCAAGTCTTCCGACCACGTATTACGGTACTTAATGCAGAGGATTGGATACCAGATGATGACGATACACAGTACTCAGGGTAGGGCTAAACATCTTGAAAGAAAGTAGTAAACTTAACTATCTTGATCTTTTTGCCGGAGCCGGAGGTCTTTCTGAGGGATTCATTCGTGCGGAGTTTAACCCTATTGCACACGTTGAGATGGATACGGCTGCTTGTTACACACTCCGGACCCGAATGGCATACCATTGGCTGAAAGAAAACGATAATTTAGAACGATATGCCGACTATCTGAAACGCACTATCAACAGGACAGAATTGTACGATTTTGTCCCGGATAGCGTCATACAATCTGTTATTGAAGCTGAAATCGGTGGAAAACCGAGAGCGAAAAAGTTACAAGATATTTTCTGTAAAATTGATGAACTTCTTGGCAATCAGAAGTTAAATTTGATTGTTGGCGGTCCGCCTTGTCAAACGTATTCACACGTAGGACGTGTCCGCGCCCCTGAAAAGATGAAAAAGGACAAACGGAATAATTTGTATCTCTTCTATGCTGAATTTCTGAAAAGATACAAACCTCAATACTTTGTGTTTGAGAATGTTCCCGGTCTTCTGTCTGCGAAGGATGAAGAAGGTAACTCCTATTTAGAACTCATGCTGGAACTGTTCCAAGAG
>JAPPMR010000466.1 GCA_028818995.1 Candidatus Poribacteria bacterium
CCAAGTTAATTTTTATGGAAACAGTCCTTTTGTGCATACCTTCATTGATATGAGACAATAGGTGTTTAATCATACGATTAAATCCATTGACATATTTACCGCCAATTTGGTTACATTTTCCGCAAACAGTTCGGAATCCTAATTTTTGAACAAAACGACCTTCTTTATTGCAGTTTTCTAAAACAAAATTCTTGTCCTTTAGAAAATCGCTATTTTCTTGTATTATTTTTCGAGTAGATATTGGTGGGACGTGGTCAAACGTTAACAGTCCATATTTTTTACATATATTACAAACACCTACATTTTGGGCACCCTTACTACTTTTCATATTAGGTTCATTTGTAAAAGATGTGTAAACTTTATTTCTTTTTGATCTGCTATGTTTTGGCATAATTAATACCTCTTGTAATTACTTGATAGAACCGGCAAAATGTTTGTTGAAGTTGTAATAAAAACCAACATTATATTTCTGAAACATAAAATTAAAGGTATTTAATCCCAACTGAACAATTCAGGTTTCTAATTTAGATGTCTTGGTTTAGGATCGTATTGGTTTTGTTTTATAAACTAAGTTAGGCATGGTAGTCATGTTAATTTTACAGAAAAAGAGTTGTTAGTCTCAACACTTTCTCTCTCATGTTTAAGTGTAACACAGTTATTCTGAACTGTCAATCGTATAGATGATGTCTGATAAGGGTAATTGTGAACTGTTTATACATTGTCACAGACAAGGAAATGTCAGACATAACTGGCAAGCCCTTACTGATATTATTTTATGCACTCAATAGATTTGGACATCATGTGTTGAGTTTATTTGTGTTTAGTGTATTATATCTTATGTCCAAATGACTAATTGCGTTAGACAATTTAGCGTGGGCATGTCCGCGTTGTAACAACCACAAGCATGCAAAAACACATGCACAGGACCCGCAGACAAGTCAACGCGTACCGCTTTTCAATCCTCGTCAAAAACATCGGCATAGACATTTTATGTGGAGTGAAGATTTCCTTGTTATTATAGGACGGACACGAACAGGCAGGGCAACAGTAGAGGCATTGAATATGAATCTTCTACAGCGTGTAAATCTGCGTAGAGCATTATTAAGTTTGGGAGATCATCCAGCACAAATCAGTTTATGAACATTAAACTTCTCGCACATCGCGGCGGCATGGGACGCGCACCCGAAAACACACTTGCATCCTTTAAACAAGCATTCTCAGACGGTGCTGATGGATTTGAATGCGATGTCTGCCTCACTCAAGATAAGCAGCCTGTGCTGATTCACGTTGACTTTAACCAAGACAACATTCGCGAAGCAACCGGATGCTCAACTCCCCTCAATCAATTAAACTGGAAGGAAGTGCAGCAGTTAAAGTCGAAAAACTCAGATGAACCTGTTGCTCACCTTGATGATGCACTCAGATTTGTCCGGGAAAACCAAATGCCATGTTTTGTTGAACCGAAATCGGATACACCTGAACTCCTCCCTATCATTGTAGAACGCATTCATCACTTTGAAGTTGTTCACCTCGTCAGTATTCTCACCTTTTACATTCGGAAGCAATTGCTTGTTGAGGCTAAGCGATTAGAACCACGACTCCAAACGAGTGCTATTTTAATTAATCCGATGGTAAACTATCTCAAAGCAGCTACTGAGATTGATGTAAACCGTATCATCTTCGGTTGGAGCAAAATCAATCATTTTGGAATCTATAATTTTTTGACCCGTTCTATTCCGCGACAAGTAAATGAGTTGCGTGCAAATGGAATTATTGTTGAAGCTGGATTTATTCAGACGTTTCGAGATGTCGCTTGGGCGTTGAAGAATGGAGTTGAAGGTTTGTGGGTGGACGATGTGCCCTACATCAGAAAACACGTTGAACAAATTATCAATGAAATTGGATCATAGAAATAAAAAAGAATGAACGTCACCGTCTGCAATCCGCTTCTTAGAACGCCATTATCCCTTATTGTTGACGATTCGTGTCCGGTGATTAACCTCACCTACTATTGGATACAGCAACGGCATGCATGGAAAACACGACATCAACCGAATGTCCCTCCTGATCGATGGGAAGGTGATGCGGCTCAACACCAAAAAATGCCGCCAACAATCCCTGCTGATTTTGCATGGGAGTGGGCAGAATGGTGCTGGGAAAACGGTGTGAAAGGCAAATTTAGCCTTATACCTTATCCTGCAGGAGTCGGACGCGTTGACGAAGGATTTCCTGCCCAAGTTTTCGGAAAAAGTCCGACACACGAATATCAGTCATGGCTGCGGATTTACAGAGAAATTATTTGGCCAAACTTCGATTTGACACCAGAGATGCTTACGCATACTGCTGTCGTTGATTTAGAAACGCTCGCGCTGACTGAAGAGTGGGAGCAAGTTGAATGGGTTAATCCACCTATTGACAATAGACTGACAGATTACATTATAACTGCGATGGAAATGCTTAATAATGTAGGCATTCCGTGTGAAGGCGTAACGAGTCCTGGAGCATTTGGAAAACGACAAGAGGCTGCGTACGCAAAAGCAGTGTTAACTGCATCGCAGGAGATCAACAACGATCCGCGTCCCTTCTACTTTCTTTGGCTTAAACACGATGAACTTCCCGATGTACCTATCTGGCACGTTGAAAGGGATAAAGGGATCGCAATTGCAAGCATTGTGGCGTGTGCAGGCGACTGGTTTGGAGGATGGACAGGCTACGATTTGGGAGACGCTGACCGATTCATCACAGAAGATTTACAGGGTGGACGTTTGCCTCCAATTCTTGAAAAGGAGTTACCATGTGTCCTCGTAGGACATTGGCCCGGTTTCTATTTTAATGGAGAAAAACATGGATTTGATGTATTGAAAAAAGTCAAAGAACGACTGGATAATTACGATCCTGACGGAACGAAAACGATCTGGATGAAAACCTCAGAAATAGGACACTACTGGATGGCACTTGAATTCACTGAAATTACAGTCCTTGAAGAACAACAGCAGGTAAATATTGCCACCCAATTCCCGACAGCGAACTTTACGTTAGTTCTTGATTCACCGATACGACATATCCAAATCAACGGGTGGGACATTCGCGAGGTTCATTCTCGGCGCGACTTTCAGAGAGATACATTTCTCTGCGAGGGGAAGCAAACGTTCGTTGCTTTCGATCTGGAAATTGGAGAAACAGAACTAATAGTTACGGTATGAGAATTCGTCCTCCACTCGCAATCACAGTCGCACCCGTCATAAAACTCGATTCCTCACTCAAAAGAAACGCTATCACATCTGCCATCTCTTTCGGTTCACCAAGCCTGCCAAGCGGTGTTGTAGAGCGGAGTTGTTCCACCATTTCTGGTGAAACTTCACTTAGCATATCTGTTGCGATTGCCCCTGGTGCTACGGAATTAATGCGGATATTGTGTTGTGCAAGTGGTCCACAACACGATTTCGTCAGAGAAATAACGCCGGCTTTCGCTGCCGCGTAAGGCAGCTGATTTGGACGCACTGCTAATGCTGCAATTGATGATACATTGACGACACGTCCAAACTGTTGTTCAATCATTCCAGGTTTGACTGCCCACAACACATTGAAGGGACCGGTCAAGTTAATCGCTACGATTCGATCCCAATGTTCAGGTGTCAGTTCGTCAAACATCATATCACCGACATCGCCAGCGTTGTTTACTAATAATTCTATTGTGCCGAGTTCTTTTGTTACCACCGCAACCATTCTATTTACTGTTTCTCTGTCTGAGATGTCGGCTTGGACAGGTATTGCTTTCTGTCCCAAAGCATCAATCTGATCACAGACCGCTTCCGCTTTAGCAGCTGATCGAGAATAGTGTACGGCAACGGTCGCACCTTCTCCGGCAAGTTTGAGAGCAGTTGCCTTTCCAATGCCACGACTTCCGCCGGTTACCAATGCGACCCTTCCCTGAAATTTCATTAAATCTTCTCCTACAAACGCGTTTGTAGTTGTTTCCACACATCATCAGAAACAGGTGTTGTGGCAGCAGCGAAATTTTGGTTCACTTCTATTGCATTCTTAGAACCTGTCAAGGTTGTTGCAATTAACGGTTGACGTAGGGAAAATTGGATGGCAAGATTCAGCAAACTCAAATTGTTGTCTGTAGCCCACTGCCAGAGTTGGTGTGCTTTTTTTGCCTCAGGTGATTTGTTTCCAACATCCGGTTCAAGTCCAGTCAGTAACGCCATTCCCAAAGGGCTGCCGTTGATGACACCAATGTCGTTGTCAGAGGCAAAGGATAATAACCACTCATTTGCAGTTTGGCTAAGTAACGTATAATCCAAATGAGTTAGGATGACATCAACGATATCAGTTTCTATAGCAATTTTATGGAATTCGTGTTCCCGGACACCCAGACCAATAAATTTAACCAATCCCTCTTCACGCATCCGCTGCAGTTCATCTAACGCACCGCCTTTGGCAATAACAGGATCCATGCTTTTGGGATCATGCACTAAACAGACATCAAGGTAGTCCGTGCCCAACAACCGCAGGCTATTTTCAACGCTTCGCCGTGTGCCAGCTGCACTGTAATCGCCGCGCCATTTTGGGTGTGTGCCTGTTTTGGTAGCAAGAAAAATCTGCTTACGCCATCCATCTGCAAGTGCGAGTCCAACCCGTCTTTCGCTCTCACCGTATAGCGGTGACGTATCAAGATAATTCATACCTAATGTGATGGCGCGGCGTACCGCTTCAATCGCTTCATCATCGGTGACTTCTCCTCTACCGATACCTGCACCGCCCATACTGAGACATGTGACTTCTAATTCTGTGCGCCCTAACCGCCGCAAGGGCAGCGGATGTTTTTGTGTTGACATAATTTCGCCTTTCTTAATGAGCGTGCGCTATAGAATTATTCGCTTTTCTCCTTAAGGATCTGTTGGATTTCTGTCTTCAAAATCGGAATATTTGATTGCACCACACCCCAGACAATCTCAAGGTTGACATCAAAATATTTGTGAATGAGGAAGTCTCTCAATCCAGCAATCTTCCGCCATGCGACACTTGGATACTTTTTTCGAACGGAATCAGGCACCTGTTTAACAACCTCACCAATGACTTCAAGGTTTCGGATGACCGCGTCAATCCGCATCCGATCCGTTTCAAAGGTCTTGCGTGTAACATCCTGGACATATTCTTGAATCCTATCTATTGCCTCTAATATATCCTCAAGATAGATGTCAAAGTCCTGCGACATAC
>JAPPMR010000451.1:0-3727 GCA_028818995.1 Candidatus Poribacteria bacterium
TATTATCACAAAAATCCAAAAAATGTAAAGATATTTTTGATTTTAACTATAATTGAAAACGAAAAACGGATTATGTGGTTTCTGGATTTCTTGGCGTCAATCTATAAAGTTAACGAAAGAATCTGTATCTTGACATCAACACATAGATGTGCTATACTAACAAAACAGATTTTGAAGGATAGTTTGCAATTCCGATATTGTGATTTTACAATATCCTAAGATTAAAATAAATAAAGGAATTGGAGTGTTAAATAATGGATTTCAAACAAGCATTAGATAGTAAAATTTCTGAGTATAATTTACTCGATCATCCATTCTATCAAGCGTGGAGTGCCGGTGAATTACCTATTGAGGCTTTGAAATGTTATGCGCGTGAATATGGTGCCTTTATTTCCACATTGCCGAAGGGGTGGGAAACATTGAACGACCTTGAGACGGCAGAAGAGGAGACAGAACACATTGACATGTGGGCAGATTTCGCGGATGGCCTCAACACTGAGGTTTCTGAAGCACAAATTCCACAAGTGAAAATGTTGTTAGAAACAGCAGTAAATCTTTTTTCTGAGAGGGAAACTGCATTAGGTGCACTATACGCTTTTGAGGCACAGCAACCAGAAACAGCAAAGTCAAAATTGGCTGGCTTGAAGGAATTCTATCAACTACCTGAAAAGGTGGAACCGTATTTTGAAACGCATTCACACAATGAGCATGAAGCGGAAAAACTGCTTGAACATATCGGTGCGTTACCACTGGATTCTCAAGAGGCAGTAGTGCAAGCATGTGAACAGATGAGTAGTGCTTTGTGGGATGCGCTCACAGGAATTCACGATGCCGAATGCGCATGACACGGTTAAAGCATATTTTGACGCGCTTGTAGCAAGAGATGTTGAAGCCCTTATTGCGATGATGCTCCCTGCAGCACATTATGTGAAAATAGGCACGGATGCTGACGAAATTATTGAAGGTGAGGAAGGAATTGCGGCATATTACCGAAATCATGTCGCGAGTACTGAGGATTTCAGCATCACATTCATTTCCCTTGATGTACAAGAGCGCGCAAATGTCGCTTGGTTTTACACGCGTCAGGTGTGGAGACTCAAGTGGCAAGGCACTGCAGAAGAATTCATGATGCGAATGACGGGTGTTTTGGAAAAGATTAACGAGTCGTGGAAATTTGCCCAGATCCACGCCTCCATTGGTGTTCCTACATCTTAGTTTTTAGAGGAGGCGTTCTTGGATATTTCGGTTGTCTCTTTTGATGGCGATATGACTTTGTGGGATTTTCTGAAAGTGATGCGTCATTCGCTCCAACACACATTGATGGAGCTGCAAAAACAGGTTCCAACCCCGCGTGCTTTAGAACTTACAATTAACGAGATGATTGCGATTCGGAATCAATTTGCTGAAGAGGTAAAAGGTAAAATCTGGAGTCTTGAAGAAATTAGACGAGGAGCGTTTGAACGAACACTTGAACATGTCGGACACCCAGATAAAGATCTCGCTGCACACCTGAACGCGATATATCTGAAGCACCGTTTTGAAGATATTGAACTGTATCCTGATGTGATACCGACTTTTGATGTTTTGGCACCGCATTACAAGTTGGGACTACTCTCAAATGGAAATACCTACCCGGAACGCTGCGGACTTGAAGATCGTTTTGCCTTTGTTGTCTTTTCCCAAGATGTGCAAGTTGAGAAGCCTGATCCAAGAATTTTTGAGATAACTGCCCAACGATCGGGTTGTAAACTTGCGCAGATGCTCCATGTAGGCGACTCACTTGAGAATGATGTTGCGGGGGCACAGAATGTAGGTGCGCCCGCAATCTGGCTCAACCGAGAAGGTGTGCCAAACGATACAGAAACCCGACCTGACTACGAAATAGGTTCGTTGACCGAAATTCCCACAATTTTAGGGTTGGATAGGAGAAAATTATGATTGCTCTTTCTGAAGAACTTCGACAGGCAGTTAAGGATTCCAAAGATAACCTTGTGCGGCTTGTGGATCCAGAAACCAATGCGGAGTATGTTGTATTACCCGCCGAAACATTCGCCCAGATGCAAGAGAAATTATACGATGATGGACCGCTAACACCTGAAGAAAAACGCGCGCTGCTTGTTCAAGCTGGTCTCCGTGCAGGGTGGGATGATCCGGAAATGGATGTTTACAATGAGTTGGATCCACGGAGAAAAAATGAAAGTTCAACGCGGTGACATTGTCCTTGTTGATTTTCCATATAGCGACCAAACAGGTGGGAAAATCCGTCCGGCACTGGTTGTGCAATCGGACATGTGGAATCAACGAATTGATGATACAATTCTTGCTGTAATCACCAGTAGTTCTCGGCGTAGGGTTGGCACTTCTACTCAGCATTTTATTGACATTTCAACTGTTGAAGGACAGCAAACAGGTCTTCACTTTAATTTCATTGTACAATGTGAAAATCTAATCACTCAAGATCAAGAGTTGATTCTTCAGGTTACCGGTAGACTGTCCGATTCTGCGATGCAACAGATAGATGCTTGCCTAAAATCCGCATTAGGCTTTCACTAAGTGGAATATCGAAGCAGGTAAAAGAGGCAATGCCAAAACGCGACTATTACGCAATTTTGAATGTACCCCGCGATGCCTCTGCAGATGAGATTAAGAAGGCTTACCGTCAACTCGCGCTCAAATACCATCCCGATAAGAATCCGAGTGATAAGGCAGCTGCAGTAACATTCCGAGCAGTGACGGAAGCGTACGAGGTGTTATGTGACGACGCGCAACGGGAACGCTATAACCAAGATTATCAACCTAAACCGAGTTTTGATGTAGTTTTTGGTCAAGATGGTGCCGAAATGGTGTTGATTCCTACTGGTGTATTTCTGATGGGAAGCAGCACCGGAGAGGTTGACGAAAGTCCTATCCATTCTGTCAACCTTGACGATTTTTACATGGACAGATACACTGTCACTAATGCACAGTTTAAAGTATTTGTTGATGACAATCCGCAGTGGTGCAAGCGCAGTATCTCAAGAGAATACCATGATGGAAATTACTTAAAACTCTGGGATGAGGAAAATTGTTATCCGCAGGGGATGGGCAATCACCCCGTTGTTTCAGTAAGTTGGTATGCAGCAATGGCTTATGCACAATGGGCAGGGAAGCGGTTGCCAACGGAGGCGGAGTGGGAAAAAGCAGCACGTGGTGGATTAGTAGGAAAAACCTATCCGTGGGGAGATTCAATTGATAGACACAAAGCAAATTACGGGAAACGTTGGGATGGACGAAACGCTACTATTCGCATGACACCAGTTGGGAGTTATCCTCCAAACAGATACGGTTTGTGTGATATGGTAGGTAATATCCGTGAGTGGTGTCTTGATGCATATCAATCGGATTATTATAAGCACTCCGCACACCAGAATCCGATTGCTGGTGATAGCATTGAAACAGTTCTCTCCAATTTTTTGACAATAAAAAAATCGCGCGTGTTTCGTGGAGGGACATGGTATTATCCTGCTGAATACTTACGAGTTTCGCTTCGGGCGAGAGATATTCCCTCTTTTGCGGTTACCAGTGTTGGATTTCGATGTGTAAAAGCGAAATTGTAAATTTACAGAAAGCCCGGAGGATACAAGGAGTTAGACAATTCTCCAGTTCTAATATTTGTCCCTTGCTTTATTTCAATGAAAATTACCGAAATTGAAGTGATTCCGTTACGCGTGCCTTATGAACAACGGAT
>JAPPMR010000451.1:3737-5216 GCA_028818995.1 Candidatus Poribacteria bacterium
ATTATCACTTTGCAATGACCGAAGCGGTCACCGTCTATAAATTCTATACTGATACCGGTCTCGTTGGTATCGGTGAAAACCCTGGGCCGCCTTTTGACCAAGAGGTGTTGGATACCTATATCAGCACAAATCCGTTTGACCATGTTATGGGTGAAGGGCGTTTTAACCTTGACATGGCATGCTATGACCTAATGGGAAAACATCTCGGTTTGCCAGCGTGGAAGCTGATGGGACAGCAGGTAAGAAAATGGGTTCCAATGGGTTGGTGGATGCCGTGCATGTCCCCCGAAGATACCGCAGACGAGGTTCAGATAGCGGTTGAACGTGGGTACCGAGGTCTTAAATGTAAAGCCCGCGCTTTCTACGATGTTGTTGAGCAAGCAAAGGCAATTGAAGAAGTTGCTCCTTCGGATTTTCGTGTGGAGTTTGATTTCAACGGTTCGTTGATCAATGTTGAAAAGGCACTACCTATCCTACGAGAACTGGAGAAGATCCCCGTTGTTAAAGGCATCGAAGAACCAATTTTCGCGTATGATATAGAGGGTTGGCGCAGATTACATCAAGAGATTCGGATTCCGTTCTACCTGCACGGTGTCGGTGTTATCCGAGAAGGTGCATCGCGCCAACCTTCTGGACCCTGGATAGGCCTCCGTGCAGGTGATTTTGATGGAGCATTGTGTAGCCACGAAAGTGTTAAAAGTGCCTTGGCATCGGGTTGGGCTTTCGCCGCTGCGAACACGCCGATCCTGCTTCAGTATGTAGGTACCGGTATCACTACAGCATTTGCATGTCATTTAGGAGCAGTGATACCAACAGCTACGCTTCCCGCCGTCACAGCAAGCCACGCTTATGAAGACGATTTAATTATTACTTCACACAAAATCCAACGCGGATTTATGCAGGTGCCGGAAGATGCCGGTTTAGGAATTGAGTTAGATGAGGATGCAGTGGAACGTTACGCTCAAAGACCAGAACCGAAATGGAATCGTCACATTTCTGTTGTCTCCTTCCGTGATGGCATAAAGCATTATTACCGAAACCTACAACAAGCAGAACGGCTTATGAAACAGGGAGTGGATGAGTCTTACGTCTCTGGAGTTCGCTTGGATGAATGGGAAGATGATGGCACTGAAACATTTGATAAGCTTTTCAAGCAGTTACAGGAAAGTGATTGGCCTGTTTGGGAAACACCGTTATAGGTTGAACTGGATTGACTACAATTCTGAAGATCTCAAGTTGCTCTGAATTCGACCAATCGGATTCGTCAGGAGAGTTTTCAGTTCTACCGAATCTACGCAATTGGATGACAAGGAGTAAATTTTATGATGACCCCTGAACAACGGTATCTCTTTGATGTTACTGGATACCTCCATCTGAAGAATGTTCTGAGTGACGAAGAGTTGAAAGCGGCGCAAGAAGCAGCAAATGAATATATCAATACTCCCACCGAAAAACTCCCACCCGGATTTGACTCCAGTG
>JAPPMR010000008.1 GCA_028818995.1 Candidatus Poribacteria bacterium
TACGCTGTAAACGGTCTGTATATGATAGTCATGGGATGCCTCAAAATATTCGCCCCTGGTGGCTTGAGCGATCCTTTCGAGTTCTCGCCTATCAACACTGCTCCCTAAACCGATGGTGTAAATCGGCCAGCCCCGTGAGGTATAGTTGGATATGACGTGCTGCGCGACAGGGTCCTGTCCATCCGTCAGTAGCACCGCCGCTTTCTTCGCAGTAGAGGTGGACGCGCTCAATTCCTGGAACCCTTGCTGGAGCCCAGCGTCAATATCCGTCCCACCATCTGCGTCAACGCGATCCACCGCGCTCTTCAACCTGTTTTTTCCAATGTCATCGGCGAAGGTGAGCGGAGCAAATGTTTCCGCAGAGCCATCAAAGTCAATAATTGCGATTTGGACTTTGGGGTCCGCTGACTCAATAAAAAGCTTGGCACCGGATTTACGCAAGTTTTTTGGATCGTTGCCACCCATACTGCCGGAGGAATCAATGATGAGGGCGATGTCGGCAAGGGAGGTTGATTCGAAAACGATAGGTATTGAGCGCGTCGCGGGTTTAATTGGATGTGTTGCAGCCCCAGTAAAATTAACATCTTTATCTGACCTATTACTGACAGTAAGATAGTATGAAGGTCCCGAAAGGGGCGAAATTCGTTCGCTGATTCTTTCATAATTGGATGGTGCTTGATCCGATGTCCCAAGCACTTTACCGTTCGCGTCTGAAAGTACTATGTCTAAATTATGTTTGCTATCCACCCACGAAATAGCAGCGTTTATGAAATCACCGCTTTCGGCGGGATACGTGTTTTCAGCATTTAAGAAATTGCCATCAAACCGGGATCCGAGCAGCTGAGGGGTAATCTCAAAACGCAACTCGCCTTGGGCAGGCACCGTGTCGCCGAATATGACGTTATCCGCTTTCACAAGCCCCGCACCGTAAGTATTATCAGGCCTGGGGGGAATGTTACTATTACCTCCCCTTTCTGCCCCACGCACTATTGCGGACTTCACATCGTCGGGACTAAAATTCCATTCGCCATTCTTATTTTTTCCGACTGCGTCAAGAATTAACGCCGCAACGCCTGCGACATGAGGTGCTGCCATGCTTGTGCCACTGCTTTCCTTTGTACCTCCGCCATTTATTGTCGAATTAATGCTGAAACCAGGAGCTACGATTTCTGGTTTGATTAAATTTGTATCCGAGGGACCATGACTAGAAAAGTAAGGGGCAACGTTCTGTAAAACGTTCCCAGGGTTTTCATCGTATATAGCACCAACTGTGATAACTTTCTCGCTGTACCCGGGGACGGAAACTGTCTCTTCTGGATCAGCGACGTTTGAACCAACTTTAAAATCAACACCATCTTCACTCACCCATACTTCATAATCTTGAGAGTCTTGAACATTCCTTGCTTCCACTTTTAACTCATACTGAACCGTCTTCTCCTTTAGTCCCCCCTTGTGGACCTTCACCTGTTCATAAACTGCAGTACCACGTTTTGTCGGATGCTTCACTAACCAATCATATCCACGCGACGCTACGAGCTCATTGCCAGTAGAGTCCAAAATTACGAGGTCTAAATCATTATTAGTAGATTTTGGATCCCACACAAGGGTAACCGTGAAATGGTCAAGTCCAAAAGGAACCGTGATGCCTAGGAAATCCCATTCAAAATCCCAATCAAATTCAAATATATGTGAGAGTTTTTGCTTTGATAAAATACTTCCACTATCGCGTTTTTTACCCTCATTGCCGGCGGAGGTAACAAAAACAATACCGTCATCTACAATCTGGTCAATCAGTTCACTCATCATGTCTTTACCGTCACGACCTAACATCCATGGATCCCACCCCATACTTAGATTGATAACATCGGCGTTCTGCTTAACCGCCCACTCAATTCCGTCTATCGCCTCGCCGTACTCCCAACCTAATCCATTAAATAGGGCATCAATGCGGTTCTCAATAGAAAGCTCGGAAGATAGTCTAGCATCAAGGAATTGGACCTTTGGTGCAACACCTGTCACTCCAATAGAATTGTCCGCTGCTCCAATGATTCCGGCTACGTGGGTGCCATGGTCTAAATCTCCACCACGGGAGATGCGACCAATCGGACCAACTTCAACTTTTCCTCTGGCATCAACGATTCGATCCTTAAACTCTGAGTGAGTGTAATCTATGCCACCGTCAACGACAGCGACCCGGACTCCCTCCCCTGTAACGCCAGGTCCAGAGGGAGGTGCCTTATGAACCTTATCCGCGCCAATATGTGGTACACTGTCATGCAATTTTAAGTTCCCTTCAGCATTTGGCCATATTTGTGTGATAAACGGCAATCTTACCAGAGCAGAGAGATTTTTTATTGGGACGGAGATACACGCCCCATTAATAATTTCATAAATATAACGGACCTCACCTTCTAAGCGGCGAATCGTAGATGCTTCACCGATGCCAATCAGCGCATTAGACCTAATGATTACAGAGATGTACTTTTGTGCGATAAAATTGCGGATAATCTCCGAGGCTTTCTCGTGGAGGATTGGTTTGTTAACTTGAGGTGTTGATGGACTGTGGCTCAGGGAACCAGAATCTGACCCTGCTCCAAAATCGACAGTATTGACAATTCTGTCGAACTCTTGACGGAGTTGGAAGTGGATTTCCGTTCGGATTTTCAACAAAACGGGCCCGCGTAGTTTCTGAAAGTCCCACTCAGTAAGCACGCCGAGGTTTAAATGGCGTGCGATTTTCTCATCAACCACGGCAAACGCTGCTCTGCTCTGCAGGATGTCATCCGTGAGCGAAAGCGTGCCAACAGAATCAGGGTTAGCGGCTCCCATACCTGCAGATAGAAGCGTGAGAACTATGATGCTAAAACTGGTAATTAATGTAGATCTGATTTTCATAACTTTCTCCTTAATAATTTCGTTGTCCGCGACAGGCAGCTTGTCACAAAGAATTATCTTCTAAGAGCCGGAGGAATCTCCGCGGCCGAACAGAAATAGCCCCTAAGTTTTTCAGAGTCAGAGCGATGGTGTGGTTCGTGGCACCATGCTGTCGAAGCGTATACATACTGTGCATCTGAAGTGCAAGACTTTTTTTGTTGCCTACATTATCAGGACTTACGCAATGTGCAATAATACCCGTCGCATTTGGGCAAGTACGCCGCAAAATTGCGCGACTACAAACCAGCCCCCGCTTGCTATTGAGAAACACACATCCTTTTTGGAGGTTTCAATGCGATTTCAGGCATTTGTCCTCATTAAATAGTTACGATAAGACAAATTTCGTAATTTTTCAATTAAAAAAAGAAAAGTCTAAACTTGACTTAGCAGCATTCAATCTTCGATATTTCCGTTAGAAACCGAAATCGTTGACTTTTATGCTCTTTTTGGGGATCCGGTACGGTTAGGAGGGAAATCCGCAGAAACACCCAGGTAAGGGAAACGCCCTAGCAAAAACATCCCTAGCAAAAACACCGCTGGGGAAACCTTATGTGTGTTTTGTGGGCGTTTCTATACACAGGTTTCCACCCCGCTGGGGCTACTGCGTCTGTTTTTTCAATGATTTACAATAGGGAGCAAACTCATTGAAAGATAGACAAATACTTGAAAACTCAACATGAAATGGACAGAAATTGCCTAAATTTTAGGAAATTTTTAGGCAAAAACAAGTTATATCCACAAAAATCGCATAATATTGTAGAATTTCATCCGATTTCTTGTGAGAAAAGTCTTCTTTATTCTACCGGGAGGGAAAAGTGTCTATTTGTTTTTAGGGACCACTGTAAACTTATGTGCGGCTTCCTCTACACCTACAAATCGGCTGTAGATCGCTACACGGCTCAGCTTGCCTTCCCAATTCCGACCGCCGCTCGCTTCATCACCGAAAAGCAACGGATAGCGTTCCCAATTGCTGAAATCTCCCCGCGTACCGTTGCTAACGTAGACGAGTTCACCATCGATATAGCAATAGACGTTTCCATCAAAATAACTGACGATGACGTGTATCGGTTTCCCCGTCTCAATCTTGCCGAAAGAGAACTCACCGCCCAATCCATTCGCGCCGGTCCGCGGCGTGCGGATTCTCATCGCAAAACGACTGCCATCCTGTCCGAAGGTAAAGTTGCGATGGGTAATATCGTTTGAGAAAGAGATAATCCGTGCGGGACCATCCTGATTCAGATTATCCGTTGTAACGAGACACTCAAGCGTCAATTGATTGCTCGCCTGACATGCTGCGAGAAGTGCCTCATTTACATCTTTAGCGAGAAACGCACCACCTGTCAGAACCATCTGTCCATCTTCACCGATTGCCGCACTGCCGCGGGATTCGATATCCCCACTGCCCTCAAGTGCACCGTGCCAAAGAAAAACAAGTCCATCACGCGAACCGGGGAATTTCGTGTGCGTTCCGATGTCAGCCGGAGCCGCCGGTGATACATGGATTGCGAGGGATGTCGTTGAGGTGTCGCCCTCCTCGTTCATCACCGTAAGCGTTGCAACGTATTGACCAAGGTTTTCGTAGATGTGCGTCGGATTCGATTCAGTGGATGTTGTACCGTCTCCGAAACTCCAATGGTGTGTCAGATCCCCTGCCGCTGAGAAATTCACAGTGAGCGGTGCGCTGCCTTGAAGCACATCGGCGGACGCTTTCGCCTCTGGACGGAGTTTCTCACCCGGTGCGTACGGTGTAAAGCGATAGGCAGAACCACCTTGCGGTGCAGCGAACGTATGCTCTCCAGGTTGCGCCGTACCGACAGGAACGATCTTCATGTTCCACGTATCCACGCGGTCAATTTTATAGGGTCGTTCTCCGGGCAAATCCAGCGTCATTGTCTGCGGTTCGGTTGTGTAAGTAAGATAGTATTCCCCATGTTTCGCGAGGATATACCGTCCCTTATCATCACCGATCGGCGCAAGCGTATCAAATGCAGGTGCGTCCGTCATGAAGTCTTTGAGGAACGCAATCCGAGGTGGACTTTCACCCCGCAGGATACCCCCTTTTGCCCACCAGAGGAGGTCATCCGGATGTTTGTATGTCTCCCCATGTCCAACATAGCACCCAGAAACGGTCCCTGCCCAGAACTTTTGAACCATTTCTTCTGCTGTGATGTTTCCCCAGCCTTGTGGAATGTCGCCCTCATAACGGCACTCGTCATAGATAACAGGTTTTCCGTATTGCGTGCGATAGCGGATGCCCT
>JAPPMR010000518.1 GCA_028818995.1 Candidatus Poribacteria bacterium
AATATGACAGAACCCTAATCGGTATGGCAACAAACGATGCACTCATTAAAGGTGTGTTGGCACTCCGAGATAACTATGGTCCAAATTTTTTAACACCATGGGATACTCCCGTTGAGGATAACGAACAAGAGAAAAAAGTAGATGAAGAAGCACTCAAACGTCCAATTAAAATCACGTATGTTGAAAGTGAAAATCCGGATCAGATTTACATTAATGCTGGTTCAGCCAGAGGTTTAGCCATAGATCAGAAGTTTGATGTATACACTGATGGTAAACCAATTCGCGATATTGACACTGGTGAAATTCTTGATTATGTGCCAAAGAAAATAGCAACTGTCGCTGTTGTAGAAATCCGCAATGATAGACTTTCAGTTGTTAAGATTGTTGAAAAGACAAGTGAAATAAAAAAAGGTGACTTACTTAAATCGATCCCTACAGAAGAAGTTACTAAGGAACAATAAAGTTGGAGGAATTATTGATGAATTGCAAAATCAGTCAATGTGTGTATAGACAGAAGAATATATCGTTAAGCATGTTGTTTCCTCTGTTCATCCCTCTGATATGTTGTGCAACGATGTTATTCGGTTGTGCAGACTCTTCAAATAAGAAAATCAAAATCGGTTTATCCATGGACTCATTACGGGTCGAACGGTGGCAAAAAGATAGAGATATTTTCGTAGCGGAAGCAAAAAAACTGGGCGCTGAAGTGATTGTGCAATCTGCTGATGGAGACCCTGTCAAACAGAATGAACAAGCAGAAAACATGATTACGCAAGGTGTAGATGTCCTCGTTGTAATTCCCAAAGATAGTGTTGCCTCTTCTCAAATTGTAAAAGCCGCCCATGAGGAGGGAATCAAAGTCATTGCTTATGATCGCTTAATCGGTGAGAGCGAACCGGACCTCTACATCTCCTTTGATAATGAAGAGGTTGGTTATTTGCAAGCCGAATATTTACTTCGCAATAAGCCCAAAGGAAATTACTTCTTACTTGGTGGTGATCCAGGCGACAATAACGCACACCTCCTCCGAAAGGGACAACTCCGCGCATTGCAACCCGCAATTGATAACGGTGATATTCAGTTAGTCGCGGAAGGAAAGCATTGGGCAGTTGGTTGGGACCCACTGGATGCGCTTAACAAAGCAGAACAGGTCTTAACGAAAACGAACAATCAAATTGATGCTGTTGTTGCTTCCAATGACGGGACTGCAGGCGGCGTTGTTCAAGCACTTGAAGGACAGAATCTTGCGGGAACCGTTCTCGTTTCTGGACAAGATGCCGATATCGAGGCATGTCAACGGATTGTCAAAGGCACACAAACGATGACGGTATACAAACCTATCCGCTTAATTGCAACAGAAGCCGCACAGGCTGCAGTCGCACTCGCAAAGGGAGAGACTCTCGAAAAGGCAAATCAGACTGTTAATAACGGCAAAATTGATGTGCCATCCATCATTCTCACACCGATCCAAGTTGACAAAGATAATCTTGATGAGGTTGTTATTAAAGACGGGTTTCACTCACGGCAAGATGTTTATAAAACAGAGTGATATAAGAAGCAGATAATACCTTCTTGCTGTTGTCCTATTTATAGTCGCCGAATGCCCAGGCTTGTATTTATTGTAAGGCATTCGGCGATTACTATTGCTGTGTCTACCTAACTTGGGTAAGGTCGCGATTCGGAGATCGCTCCTACAAGACAAGATATCAACATATTTCTATAATTCGATATTTGAAAGACCTTGACAACAAGTGTCTATAAGCATGTTTCAATTTTGACACACCTCCTTCCAATATTTTTTGTGTATTAATCAAATGTCCCACCATATTTTGATTACTTGCTTCACAATTCAGATTCAATAACCCACCCGCACAGTTATTGGTATACATTAGATATAACTTACCAAATTGGCAACCTCCAACCTAATCACCAGCATAATGTATTCCACCAATTTTCCAAATGGCATCATTTTTGCTTACATGTTTACATAAATTTACACAACGATTTGAAACCGAGAAAAAGATTAATCGTTTAGTATTGCAACACTTTTGCAACAATCTAAGCATTTGACATAAAGTCAGGTGTTAGCGATAGTGTTTAGTAACGAAATTGGACATAATATAAATCAAAATAGATAAATGAATTACGTTTAGTTTACAATTCTATCTACCGAAGAATTGCAAACCTTCGGTATAGACAGAAAAACTAAAATGCTTGTGTAGAGCACCTCACGTAATTTGGGTTTGTAGGAGGCAGAATTGATGTTTAACGTTATCCTTCTTGGTATCTTATGTGCCTTGATGGGAATTGGCGCTGGATACTTAATCCTCAACGCTTTTTTTGCGGGAGTCCAGCATATCGCCAAGCCTCGAATTGCTAATATCAAAAAAGCAGCACAAAAAATGCTTGACAACTGACGCAGCTGTTGTTATCATATAATATAGAACTACTGCGATCAAAACAGGTAGGTAACGCGGTCCGTTACGAGTTTCATTGATTTCGGAACGCGTTGCTGGACACCTGAAAATACCGCTTCTATGAAGAAAATCGGGTGTGCCAGATTTTGAGAATATGCAGAATATGAAACAGCGAAAATGCAGTATCAAAATCTCCATTCTTGGAACGTCACCCCCGAAGAAGCAAAACACCTTCAAAATAAGTTACGGACTCAGCTAGTCAGGACAGACCGGTTTGGAACAATCAAAACGGTCGCGGGTGTAGATATTGGATTCAAAAACGACATTGCTCTTGCATCAGTGGTAGTACTCAACTTTCCTGATTTGCAAGTCATAGACGGTGTTGTTGCTGAAAGCCGTGTCCCCTTTCCGTATATTCCTGGATTCCTTTCGTTTCGCGAAATTCCACCACTTTTGATGGCTTTTGCACGTTTGCAAACAGAACCAGACCTTGTGATAGTAGATGGTCAAGGCATTGCACATCCAAGACGATTTGGGCTTGCATCGCACTTAGGTTTGATTTTGGATATACCGACAATTGGTTGTGCAAAGTCGCGGTTGTGCGGGCAATACACTGAACCGGATACGGAAAAAGGAGCTTGGACAGACCTTTTAGATAAAGACGAGATTATTGGATCTGCTCTCCGAACGCGCACAAACGTCAGTGTTGTCTATGTATCAATCGGTCACCGTATCTCGCTTGATTCCGCACGAATGTTAACATTGGCATGTTGTAAAGGCTATCGCTTACCCGAAACTACTCGATTTGCTCATAAAGCCGCATCTGGTAAAATACCTGAGAACGTGATATTAGTTAAGGAGGAAGAATAAATCTCTAAACATAACGTGGGAAATGCCAATATACAGAAAATAATAAAACATCACACAAAGTAAAATGTCCAAGTTCCTTAACAATTATAGTAAAATCCGAAAATATGTTCACATTTCCATGAACAACAAACCCTACACCATCACCGCTGGCGAGGTTTCCTAACCTCGCTAATGTAAAGGTAATTATGGATTTTACTATAAACTACCGTAAAATCATGGATGATAGTTATCCACTACACTGGTCGTTTGACTATAATCATGGCGCACAAAACCCTGAATTCGCGCAGGAACTGATCAAATTGCTGCATGGGTATGACACAAAATCCACAACCCATCACACAGACGCAGAAGAAGATCATTCTATAAAGCATGTTTATCGGATATTACCGAATTTCTGGCGCGGTTATCAACGGAGGAATGCACAGGAAGATACGTTGAGTATCGGAAATGCCATTATTGAACGCCAGAAGCGTAACGATGATATTTGGAACTATAATGTCCGATACCAAAATACCACGAGTGGTGAAGATTTACAGTTTGAATTCCGTTGTCAGGATGAATGTTACCGTCCCCTCCACGGTAGTTGGCGCGTTGATGCACAAAACAGTTGTAGCGACACATATTCCAGATTGACGTGGGATGGTTATCTCACCTCAGGCGCAGAAGTTGTGCTTCGTCTTAACGGCTCTGAAATTACTGCAGGAACAGTGGACAACTCCCTCCCGCTGACATGTAATTGGGCACTTTTTGATGTTATTCCCGCACTTGCTGAAAAGATGAAAGAGTCAGGCGATGATATAGGTATTGCTTTGCTTGATGATCTTGAACAATTTAGACCGAAAAATAGACTCGGTTTCCTCGACTCAACACAATCCCCGATTTCTCTTGATGGCTATTATCTTTACGGGACAGGTATCCTGCCATCGTATTGGTGGGTTGATGTCAAAGGGAATATCGCTCTTGTTTCAAGTGTCTTTGAGACGTTGGTGCTTAAAGAAAAGATGGAGTGCCCTGCATGAGCAAACGCCCCAATATTCTCTTCATTAATACCGACCAACACTCTTGGAATGCTGTATCGGCTTACGGGAACCCGTATCTCCACACCCCTAATATTGACCTGCTTCACCAAAACGGAACATCTTTCAAAAAATCGTACTGTACCGATCCAGTGTGTGCTGCTGCTCGATCCAGTTGGGCAACAGGATTATATACATCCGAAACAGGCGTACCTTTCAACGGTGGACAACTTCACACAGAAATTCCTGATATTGGGCAGGTTCTTAAGACAGGAGGTTATAGGGTCTACCATTGCGGAAAATGGCATGTTCCCGGCAGGAATGTACGTGAAAGTTTTGAAGTGCTTTATTATGGGGGACACAATATTGGTGCAGGCGGTGCTGCATATTACGATTCTGCTTCTACACATGCGGTAGCTGATTTCTTAACGAATTACGATGGTGATGAGCCGTTCTATCTGCAAATCGGTTACGTTGATCCACATGACGTATGCGAATACTTACACAACCATGAGGAAAAACGTATTCCAAATCCGATTGAACAGGGCATTCTGACGGAAGATGAATTGCCGCCACTGCCCGAAAACTTTAACTATGATGATCGGGAAACGGTGCTGCATCGCGTCTGTAGGAGAGTTGATGACGCACTTATTCATGCACGCATCCTAAAAGCTGTTCGGAATTGGGACGAACTTCACTGGCGTTATTTACGGTGGAATTATTACAGATTTATTGAAAAAGTTGATGCCGAGATTGGACGAACACTTTCGCTACTGCGGCAAACGTCTTTCTATGATAACACTTTAATCATCTTTAGTGCTGACCACGGTGAAGCCTGCGGAAGCCATCAAATGTTCCAGAAGTTTTCGCTTTATGAGGAG
>JAPPMR010000708.1 GCA_028818995.1 Candidatus Poribacteria bacterium
GGGCAGGGTCAAGAACATCGGGACGGTTTGTAGCTGCAATCACAATAACGCCTTCAGAAGCCTCAAAACCTTGCATGCCAACAAGTAGTTGATTTAAAGTTTGCTCGCGTTCATCATGCCCGCCGCCGATGCCAGCACCGCGATGGCGACCAACAGCATCAAGCTCATCAATAAAAATGATACAAGGCGCGTTTTTCTTGCCTGTTTCAAATAGATCGCGGACTCTGGATGCACCAACCCCGACAAACATTTCAACAAAATCGGATCCGCTTATGTCAAAAAATGGGACATCTGCTTCACCCGCAACGGCTTGAGCCAGCATTGTTTTACCAGTACCCGGGGGACCAACTAACAACACACCTGTAGGAATTGTCCCGCCAAGTCTCTCAAACTTCTTAGGGGCTTTAAGAAATTCAATAATCTCTTCAAGTGCTTCTTTCGCCTCATCTACTCCCGCGACATCTTCAAAAGTAACCTTCTTATCACTTTCAGTATAGAGTGTAGCACGACTTTTGCCAAAGGAGAGTGCTCGGTTTCCGCTTCCCTGCATTTGCCGCGATAGGAAAATCATCAAACCCAAAAATATCAATAACGGCACTACCGTCGTACCGAAAACAAGTAACCATTCGGGGAAATTAGAAGCAGGTTTATTCCTAAAGTCTATGTTTTCATAGTCTCGGAGTTCTTTTGTAAATCCATCATCGTGGACAGGGTCGCGGCTTACTCTAAACTTGCCTGCCCATTTTGGAGGCACCACCACTCCTTTCCTTTCTAACAGTGCTTGAATTTCTGGGACTTGATGCTCGTAAAACTTGCCTTCAAGGGATTCCGTATCAAGTATCAAGTACCCATCAAAGGTCGTTTTTGTTTTTAGGAAATCATTAAAATCGGAGATTGCCAATTCGCAAACTTGGTCGCTACGGTTGATAAGTTGGTAGATAGCCACAACAACAACCAACCCTAAAATAAACCACACGAACATGTTTTTTGTGTTCTTGTTCACAACCTATCGCCTCATTTTTTTATTGAGAATTATCACACTTGGAGCGATGCTATAGACTAATAGACACATTCAGGGTAGATACTCAAATTAGGCACGCTCAAGCAATTTTAGTAGTAATCTGCTTATTCTATGTTTGTTTTGGAAAAGATGTTTGAACTTAACGTATAAATTATAACATACTTTTTACTTAATATCAACTGAATTTCAAAAAATTCCTTTTCTCAGACCAGTAATAATAAGTTATAATTGATGCAAACTTTGTTAAGGAGCAAATTCTAAATTTGTGTTAAATTTGTTGACAAAAGTAAATTTACTATGATATACTAATTGAAATCAAGTCTAAAGGAGGAATAATGGAGTGCAAAAACAGATTCTTTTAGTTGGTGTAATGTTTTTGACAGTGATGTCTTATGCTTTAGGGCATCTTACCGACGAAAACCTT
This sequence comes from Candidatus Poribacteria bacterium, assembly GCA_028818995.1. Next base: position 1,446 of record JAPPMR010000708.1, read on the forward strand.
CAAAATTTCCAATATAACGCGGAACTGGTTCCTGTTGCCCCTATTGTTGACGGATACCTTGATGACCCTGTATGGGAAGACGCGCATCTTGGCAAACTTAATCAAGAAATTATTGCTGGGCATCAATGGACGGAAATCAATGATTTCTCCGGATCCTTCAAAGCGGTTTGGCGTAGTGGTTTCCTTTATATCGCTATTAAAATACAAGATGATCAGTTTGAAAAATATCAATCTAAACTTTTTAGAGAAGATAGACTCATCCTCCATATTGACGAATTTCACTATCAACGTAAGGACGAACTCCATCGCTATGAAATTCCTATTGGAGTAGAGACAGGTATCCTGAAACCCCCTTTAGCATCAGTGGCTTGGGGAAATGACGGTCAAACGTGTGAACTAAGTTTTCGGCTTGGAGACATCGCAAGTAAAGATAGTGTTATCGGTTTTAGTATAGCCTATGATGATGTTGATAACGGTCAACTACAAAATACAATTGCTTGGGCACCAGAAGGCTATACGGAACAAGATGAGATGCTTCCCGATCTTGTTTTCACAGCTAAGATAAATCCCAATGCGCAACAAAAATTGATCCGATGGGGTCAAATCAAGAGACTCTATTAATAACATATATCAGGGCAAATTCCAATGTTTAGTGATGTGCTAATGTTGGGATTTGCCCTGATTTTGAGGGACTTGTGTATTATATTGGAAAAACTTTAGAACTTATGGGTATAGTATGTTTAGGTGCTGCACTCTATTTAGGACTTTTCAACCCTTTTGGGTATAGTGAAGCCCAAGCCATGGGTGCTGAGATGGGTTTCTTGGTACTGGGTATTATCGTCTTTTTCGTTGGAAGACTTATTGAAAAACAACATTAGAAATTATCGCTTATTCTCCTCAAACTTAGCAGACACTGAACAAATCTTGTCTGTTTGATATTCCATAACATAAAAATCGTAACCATAATTTTCAAAAACATTTGTACTCCCGCTTACTCTACTTGTCGAGATGATGGATTAGTAAGTCGGTTAGCATTGGCATATCCGTAAACAGGAATCCGAATCGGCGTAGAAGTTGCTGAGGTGGTAATGTGAATTTCTTCGCGTAACAGAGATGGCGATTTGGAAACATCCCAAGATACTTTGAACCATCTTTGGTAATGTGATGGATTTATTTTGGATTTTACCGTTTCAGATATATCAACAACTTTTAAATAATTGGGAGCCTGAATACCTAATATTTTAAATTCAGTTTTCGCAGAGAGTGTGAATTCCAAAGATGGTGTGGTTTTAGCATTTACTGCACCATTAGGAGAGACTTTCCGGTTTATAACTTTCACAGGTCCTACAATTCTTGCTACAATAGGTAATGTTAGAGTTCGCTCATTTGGAAAAGCTGCTGTAAGTAGAGCGGAAAAGGGTTTGCCAACATTATAGTGATGAGTTGTCCGATTAACCTCGCTATCCTTTTTTGAAACCCGCAATTGAATCGTGATTATAAAACACTCTGAACTCGGATCGGGTGCCATCTCCCATGTTAACATCGGAGTTTCAGACGGTAGGAGACGGATCTCTTGTTGATTGAGTGGCGCATTGACACACAGCTTAACCTGCTTCTCATAAAGTGTCTTAGGTAAAATTTCTCCGAAATCACACACCTCTGCACTTAACGTAGCAAACCGTTTTGCTGTTGCGGCAATTGTCAAATAGACTTGTGGTGTTTTAGAACTATCTGTAAAAAGAATCGCAGTTGCTGAAGTCGAACCATCAGGTAGCATTTGCGGATCAAGAAGCACCCTGAATATTCCTTCCGTATCTGGTGGAATCACCTTTGGTCCTTCAATCTCAGCGTAACTGCACCCCGTTTGGATTTTGCTAATATGAAGCGAACTTTTTCCTATGTTTCGTGCCGAGACTGTTTTTGTTACTTGTCCTTCCCATTCAGGAACTGTCCCAAAGTCAAGTCGTTCTTGAGAGAGAACTAACTCCCCCGGAAATTCTCTTTGATTATTGACTAATATGATTATTAACCCTGAAATTAGCAGCGCGGGGATGATAATTGTTGTGAGAATTTTGCGTCTTGACATAGCCTTATCTATGGTGTTGTCCCAGTCTCCCATCGTTTCTGAACATAACAATGTAATCAGCATAGATTTGTAGTATACCTTACTACCTTGTCTCTGTCTACTACAACCTTCCAAATACTTGACTCGTAAAATGTAAAACGATATATTATGGTAGACTATAGGATTATTTATACACTTTAACACCAGCGAGGTTAGGAAACCTCGCCTACCGAGGGGTGAAAATATCTATTTGTTCTTATAATTCACCATTATTTAAACAAGTTAGGAATCTATATGCAAACGAAACGAATCTGTCTTTGGTCGGGACCACGGAACATTTCAACGGCATTAATGTATGCTTTCGGGCAACGAAGCGATACCGAAATTATTGATGAACCGTTGTATGCCCACTATCTTTACGTTACAGGTGCAGCGCATCCCAGTCGGAAGGAGGTTATGGCATCCATGCAAACTGATGGTGCTGCTGTCATTCGTGAAGTTATTCTTGGACCCTGTACTAAGCCTGCCCTGTTTATGAAGCAGATGGCACACCATCTCGTTGATATTGACAGATCTTTTATGCGGGAAACAGTAAATATATTGCTCATTCGTGATCCGAAGGAGATGCTTCTGTCTTTAGCGAAAGTCATTGGTATTCCGACGTTGAAGGATACCGGTTTAAAGATACAATCGGAATTGTTGATGGAATTGCGAGAGATGGGACAATCGCCTCCCATTTTGGATGCGCGGGAATTATTGCTTGCTCCGAGAGATGTTTTGTCAAAATTATGTGGACGGTTGAGGCTTCCATTTGAAGAATCAATGTTGTCGTGGTCTCGCGGTGGAAATCCAGCGGATGGTGTTTGGGCACCGCATTGGTATCAAAATGTGCATCAAAGTGTGGGTTTTGTACCTTATCAACCGAAGAAGGAACCTTTTCCTGAGACATTGAAAGGTGTTTTATCAGAGTGTTTGCCGTATTATGATATGCTATGTGCCGATGCGATTTGTGGCGATTCGTGAAGGCATCCATCAAAACGTTAATTTTCAGAGCGTTGCATCTGATGGATTAACGATTCCAAACCATATCCTTTTTGAGGGAAACAAACTACCCCAAAACTTGCTGCCGCCAATACAAAATCGGTGAAAACCAGCATCCAATTAGGTGTTGAGACCGTAAGCCCTAAGTTTTCTAATAAACTGAAAAGAAAATTGGCGCAGCCGCAATCCGTTACAGGTAGTTTTTGCAACAACACAATTGCCACTGCAGCCGCAAATATTAGAAAAAGGAGCGATGCAAGGATACCCGCACCTCTGGAAAAATAACCGATGCATAACGCTATACCCAATGTTATCTCTGCCGAGACTAATAGGTAACTAATTGGTTTTACCAGTGCTGTCGGTAGCATCTGATAACTGACTACAGCGGTAACAAAAGCACTAAAATCAGCAAGTTTGGCAATACCCGCGAAAAAGAGGATTGTTCCAAGAATTATTCTTAGCACTGTCACCAACAGTAGTATTATCATTTAGTTTCCAATGGGTATCCTAATACCTGCCAACCTCTTAGTCCACGTGGAAAAAACTTCACATTCCGATAACCGTGCTCTAACAAGACATTCATTAACTGATATGCATTCGGACATTCAATACCTCCGCAATAA
>JAPPMR010000012.1:0-2918 GCA_028818995.1 Candidatus Poribacteria bacterium
AAGAGCCGTTTTTTGAAATGATTAAGATGAGCATGGCGACCTTTATCAACGCCATGACAAGTTCTGACCATACTTACTATCCGGTCGCGAGCAATGTTAAAAAAGATCTTTTTAACTTAGCGGAAGTCTACTTTGATGCTGTGTTCCATCCATTGCTAACAGAGGAAACATTCAAGCGCGAAGGACACCATCTTGCGCCTGCCGATCCGGAAGACCCAACAGGTGCTCTGAAGATTACTGGCATTGTTTACAATGAGATGAAGGGTGTTTTTTCTGATCCTGAATCTCGCTTATATCGCTCTATGACAAGCAGACTGCTCCCCGATACACTTTATGCGAAGGAGTCGGGTGGGGACCCAGATGTCATTCCTGACTTGACATATCAGCAACTCAAGGAATTCCACGAAACTTATTACCATCCCAGTAACGGATACTTCTTCCTCTATGGCGATATTCCAACGAGTGACTATCTCGCATTTCTCGCTGACAAATTGGATAAAATTCCCAGAAATGATGCCGTCGCTGCCTTACAACCACTTAATGCGGAAGTTACACACCAACCGAGATGGAAATCACCGCAGACCGTAACAGATACCTATCCCGTTGCTCCTGATGAATCGCTTACTGAAAAGACATATCTGATGCTTAGCTGGCTCATCGGTGATGCGACTGATCCTGAAGATGTAGCGATGTGTTACATTCTAACCCTAATTCTTCTTGGTAATGAAGCAGCCCCACTCAAAAAAGCCATAATTGACTCAAAATTGGGGACTGACCTTATTTATTCTGGTGTAAGTTCCATCGGTCCGAACAGTACTTTCTATGTTGGGCTCAAAGGGAGCGAAACAGACCGCGTTGACGCATTCATAAATTTAGTCACCGATACCCTCACTGAACTTGCTGAAAACGAGTTTGAAAGCGAATTGGTAGAAGCTGCATTCCAACAGTCAACCTATCACTACCAAGAAGTGGCACCGATGTTTCCACTTCGAATGCTTTTTCGTGTTGTTGATGCATGGATATACGATAAGGGGACGGATACTTTCTTGAAGATGCGAGAGAGTCTCAATACCGTTCGTCAACGTTGGCAGGAAAATCCAAGTATTTTCAATGAAATAATCCGTGAGCGGCTTATTGAAAATCCACACCGTTTGACAAGTGTGCTTTCTCCTGACCCAAACATGCAGGCAAAGCTTGATGCTGAATTAGAACAATGCACAAAAGATATTCGCGCGCAACTTACCGATGAACAGGTGAGACAGATCGCTGCTGATGCTGCAGAATTGGAACGGATGAACGGTCAACCGAATCCGCCTGAAGCGTTGGCTAAGCTGCCACAACTCCAAGTCAGTGATCTCCCTGACAAACCGAAACATATCCCCACTACTATTGAGAAAGTTTGTGGGCAAGACCTCCTCCATAATGATGTTTTTGCAAACGGTGTTAACTATTTTGTATTAGATTTTGATATACGGGGATTACCGCAACACCTCTGGACTTATGTACCGAGATATATTGACGCTATTCATAAACTCGGTGCGGCAGAAATGGATTTCGCTGAAATGGCACTGCGAAAATCGTCGGTTACTGGTGGAATCCGATGCGGTGTCGGATTTCGCACGCATGCGCTTGATCCAAACCGTTCACTGCAAAACGCATACTTTCATCTCAAAACACTTGATGCTAACATGGACGCAGCACTTGATGTGCTGCATAATCTCGTTTTTTCTGTAAACCCACGCGATACTGAACGGCTTCGCGATGTTATGGTACAAGCTGTTGCTGAATACCAAACAGAGATGGTTCAGGACGGATCAAGGACAGCAATTCATCATGCTTCCCGTGGACTTTCACCACAAGCACACCTCGCTGAAATCGTCCAAGGTCTTCCACAACTCAGACATAGCGAAAGTCTGCTGAACAGTTTTGACGAACTAAACGCTGACCTTATGAGTCATATAGAAGAGATTCGTGATTTTTTATTAAATCGTGGACGTGTGACAGCAGGGTTCGCTGGTTCCGACTCAACTTATAAGACAACACGCGCAAAACTCGGTGAATGGCTGAGTGCTATGCGAGATGAAGCGATTCCGACAGATCCGATTGAATTTGAGACGTATGAGACATCGCCGCGTGAAGGATTAGCGGGACCGATTCAGATTGCACACTGCGCGCATGTGATGCCTGCACCACACTATTCACATCCAGATTCAACATTGCTCAGTATTGGCGCGCACCTTGTCCGGATGGATTACATATTGAGTGAAATCCGATTTAAAGGTAATGCTTACGGTGCAGGGTTTTCTTATAATTCTTTTGATGCGGCACTCTGCCAATCCTCGTTTAGAGATCCGCACGTAGCACGCACGATTAATGTCTTTGAACAGACAGTAGATTACATCAAACAGGTTGAGTGGACACAAACAGATATTGACCGTGCTATTATCGCAACCGCGAAAGATGCGGAAAAACCTATCCGTCCAAGTCAAGCAGTAAGTAGCGCGCAGTGGTACCATATCAGCGGACAGACGCGCGAAATACGGGAAGAACGTTACGCACAACGCCTTAGTGCAACACCTGATGAGGTAAAACGCGCGTTGCTCCAACTTTTTGATGAAAATTTGGAAAAAGCCGCGGTTTGTGTCGTTTCAAGTCGTGAAAAACTTGAAGCCGCAAACAGTGAACTTGCACAACCACTTGTGATTGAGGATATATTAACCTAATTGTTGAGTTGTTGGGTTTTGCTGCGTACCACCCATAACTGTCAACTTTAGACATCTAACTCAAGGGTAGGCGCGTTTTGTAAAAGCGCCGTTTATAGTGTATAAGGTCTGGTCTCGGCGCGGTTTAAAAAAGCCCCCACCCAGGGGGGTGGGACACATTTTTAAAAAACAAAAAAAAATAAGAAAATGAAAAGA
>JAPPMR010000012.1:2928-5169 GCA_028818995.1 Candidatus Poribacteria bacterium
TTTTTATTTTTTATATGGTGTGGCCGCGGCGCTTTAAAAAACCGCCCCTACCGAGGGTGGTGGAACTCTTTGTAAACCTCCAAATACTATTACGAAGATGAAAGGAAATTAAGATAATGAAAAAACATGCAATTTTGCTGATGTGTATCAGTGCATTAGCAATGTTCGCCGCATGCAGTTCAAAAACTACTGATGAAAACGTAGTTGAGACTGAACAGACACCTAATTTTGAAAAAAACTGGCATTACTGGCGAGGTCCTCATTCAACGGGGATGGCAGTAACCGCTAATCCACCTACTACATGGAGCGAAACAGAAAATATCCGTTGGAAAGTGCCAATTCCCGGTTTAGGTCATGCTACGCCGATTATTTGGGAAGACATGATATTTATTCAGACAGCCATTAAAGGTGAGATGCCAGAAACTGAGAGCGCAGAAGATGAAAATACATCAGAAGAATCACAGTCTGAAAGAAGACGTAACAGAAGAAACAGGAATAGAAACATAGCCCCATATAAGTTTAATCTCCTTGCGCTGAAACGAAGTGATGGGAGTGTCTTATGGGAAAAAACGCTTCGGGAAACTGCTCCCCACGAAGGTATGCACGGTCATTCAAGTTTCGCATCCAACTCACCAACAACCGATGGAAAACATATTTATGCATATTTCGGTTCTCGTGGACTCTACTGTTTGGATTTCAAAGGTAATCTGATATGGGAAAAAGATATTGGACAGATGCGTAAAGCGGGTACTTTCGGTGAAGGGAGCTGCCCAGTGATATATGGTGATGCCATTATTGTGCTACAGGACCATCAAGGACAATCCTTTATTACTGCTTTGGATAAACACACGGGTGATGAACTTTGGCGTATGGATAGGGATGAACCTACTACATGGGCATCTCCTATTGTTGTAGATTACAACGACATCTCTCAAGTGATCGTTCCTGCAACAAACCGCACACGTAGTTATGATTTAGCCAACGGTGCTTTGGTTTGGGAATGTGGAGGTATGACGCGGAATGTGATTCCATCACCCATGCATAAAGATGGACATATATATGTGATTAGTGGACATGGTGGAAGTTCACTACAATCCATTAACTTGGAACTTGCTTCTGGCGATATTACCGGTACCGAAGCAGTTAATTGGCATTATGACCGTGACACCCCTTATGTTCCTTCACCGCTATTGAGTGGGAATATAATCTATTTCTTGAAAAGAAATGGTAATTTACTCACCGCTATTGATAGAAATAGTGGAGAAGTGTTATATGGACCTGAAAGGGTTAAAGGTGTATCCAATGTATATGCATCTATTGTTGGCGCGGCAGGCCGTGTGTATATTGCAGGTCGGGATGGAAATGTTGCAGTTTTAAAAGACGGGCCTGCACTGGAAGTAATTGCTCTGAATAACCTTAACGATAGTTTCAACGCATCGCCTGCCATTGTTGGATCAGAACTATATCTGCGTGGAACTAAATATCTATATTGTATAGCAGAATAATCACATATACAATTTGATCAACTAAGAAGGAAATTATTATTATGAAAAAAACGACATTCTTGACGATATTTGTATGTGTTTTAGCGATATTTGCTGTGTATACATTGCAGACCATTGCTGATCAACATCCCTCTGAAACTACACAGAATCTAAATTTTGAGAACAACTGGCATCACTGGCGCGGACCACATGTGACAGGTGCCGCTGTTAACGCAAATCCTCCCACAACATGGAGTGAAACAGAAAACATTCGCTGGAAAGTCCGTATTCCCGGTATGGGACACGCTACACCAATTATCTGGGAAGATAAAATCTACATTCAGACAGCAATTAAGGGTGAAAAACCGGAAGTAGAAGAGGAAGCCGAAGAGGAAGAATCCGCTGATTTCAACCCATTTAGCGGTTTCCTAAACCAAGAGCAGGGGAGAGGACGAGGTAATGATCGAAATGCAGTTCCATATAAGTTCAACATTATGGCTCTCAATCGAAGCAACGGAGATGTCTTGTGGGAAAAAACTTTGCGGGAGGTAGTGCCTCATGAAGGGATACATAATACTGCCAGTTTCGCATCCAATTCACCAGTAACCGATGGGGAACACATTTACGCATATTTTGGTTCGCGCGGTCTATACTGCTTAGATATGCAAGGAAATCTCAAGTGGGAAAAGGACATCGGGCAAATGCGAAAAAGGAATACCTTCGGCGAAGGCAGCTGCCCCATCATTCACGGCAATAC
>JAPPMR010000290.1 GCA_028818995.1 Candidatus Poribacteria bacterium
ATGTCAATGTAGACACTGACGATGTGCTGCGGGATATTGATTACCGTGAAGACTATGAACGTGCCCTACGCGAGAAAAGATAACTCAAAGGAAATTTGGATTTACAACTCTTAAACTATGTTTGAATCAATTGAAAACGTCCAGGCTTTATGTGAAAAACAAGCATACATCGCAGATAAGGGTTTAGCGACAACGCTTTATCTTGCACATCATCTCAAAAAACCGATCTTTTTAGAAGGCGAACCCGGTGTCGGAAAAACTGAGGTTGCTAAAGTGCTTGCAGATGCAACTGGTGCAAAGTTGATTCGGTTGCAGTGTTATGAAGGCTTGGATGTGAACAGTGCATTGTATGAATGGAACTATACGCGACAGATTTTGCAACTTCGTATAGATGAAGCACAAGGACGCGACAAAAAAGAGATTGGAACAGATATTTTCAGCGAAAAATTTTTGTTAAAACGACCACTACTTGAAGCAATTCAAGGGAACGGAGATGTCCCACCTGTCCTGCTTATTGATGAAGTTGATCGGAGTGATAGCGAATTTGAGGCATTCCTGCTTGAAATCTTATCTGACTTCCAAATCACGATACCTGAAATTGGCACGATCCGGGCAAAACAGATCCCTTACGTTGTGTTGACCTCAAATCGGACGCGCGAGGTGCATGAAGCACTCAAACGACGGTGCCTCTATCAATGGATTGATTACCCGACCGTAGAGAAGGAATTGGCGATTGTTCAGACAAAACTGCCACAAATCAATGAACACCTTGCACAACAGTTATGTGAGATGATGCAACTGTGGCGTGAAGGGGATTTTTATAAAAAACCGGGGATTGCAGAAACATTAGACTGGGGGTTAGCAATTTTAGCACTCGGTAAAACACAATTGGATGCGGATATCGTCGCTGAAACCCTTGGATGTGTTTTCAAATATCAGGATGATATTCAACGTGCTCGCGCCGCGGAATTAAGTGAGCAAACAGATGAACCAAAGCAATAAACACCGACGTGTTCAGAAAAAAATCTTTATCGGTATCGGATATCCACTTCTTATTGTTGCTGCTTTTTGCACGATGGTACCACTTTTATGGTTATTAAGTTCATCTTTCAAAACAGCCGATGAAGTTTTTACAGTACCGATTCGGTGGTTTCCTAAACTGCCACCGCGTGTAACATCTTCACCTTATGTCGTCACCAATACCTATCCAAAAATTACAAAACCTAATTCAGTTGATTCTGATGTGTGGCAAAATCTGCAATCCGAATTAGAACAGACAATCTGGAAAAATGTACAGGAACACATAGCAGAAAATCCACAATTTGCAAGTTCTGCTATGTCTGAGGATTTACAAACTGAAATGATAAAAGGTCTATGGCAGCAGCATGTTGTGCCGCTCTCGCCTGAAGTGTGGAATGGTACAACAGAGTCTATTGTCAAAACAGTAGAGAGTTCAATTATCCCTGAAACGATCGAAACGATCTTGAACTCAGTCTATCGTCAGGTTAAATTAGGCACTATTGAAATTGAAGATATAGAATTCAACCGAATGGAAGTAGAGGCTACAAAATGGGAAGCCGATTCAGATACATTACAGCAGATTCAAGATTCTGATGTTCTGGAACCGATTACCGCTTTATCTTATGATTATCAAGATAAGAATAACGTCCGCTTGACAACAACGATTTCGTCTCCTGTTCCAATAGACCGAATCCGTCGGATTATACTACCAGTTCGTGGGGATGCGTCATATCATCACCTTTCTTTAAATGTTTCGGCGAACGGTACTACCTATCAACCGACGCATCCTTTTGTTTTAGACACTGCACTACAGCAGGACACCACATGGCGGTTGCATGGGATTCCCGGTGAGTTAGAATCATCACACATCCTGATGCAGCGAATTGAGACAAATGATGAAACTGTAAAACCTGACGTGCCATTCGAAACAGACGCTGAAAACAGGTTAATCCTACAGTTAACAATTCATCGTCCAGGATATCTGTTGATTGTATGGAATAAACTTACTTCTAACTATCGCAATTTGTGGCAGACAGTACCATATAATCGGTATTTTATCAACAGCGTCTTCATTGCGACTGCTTCAACGCTACTCACACTGTTTTTCTGTTCGCTCGGTGGGTATGCGTTTGCGAAATATCAGTTCCGTGGGAAGACAATTCTGTTCGGTATCCTACTTGCGTCCATGATGGTGCCGTTTCAGGTATTGCTCGTTCCGTTGTTTGGATTAATGTATGATATTGGTTGGCTTAATAGCTACAAAGCAATTATTATCCCATTTTCAGTAGGGGCATTCGGCGTGTTTCTGATGCGTCAATTTATTGTCACTATTCCATCAGAACTGCTGGATGCTGCACGGATTGATGGCTGCTCCGAATTTGGCATATACTATCGAATTGTCCTACCTATTATCAAACCTGCACTTGGTGCGTTGACAATTTATTCATTTTTGAGTTCGTGGAACGGGTATCTTTGGCCTCTCATTGTTTTACGGGATGAAGCAAAATATACACTACCTATTGGGTTAGCAAATCTGATCGGTATCTATCGTCAAGATTACGGGATGTTGATGGCAGGAACGCTGTTATCGCTGCTGCCAATCGTCATACTCTTTTTGGCAATGCAACGTGAATTTGTGCAAGGGATTACACTTGGAAGCGTTAAGGAGTAAACACAATGTCTGAATGGACAACGGTCACAAAAACATCAGCGATTAAGGAAGGACGCGGTAAATCCTTTACCGTCAACGGAAGGCGGATCGCTATTTTGAATGAAAACGGCAAGTTTTGTGCTGTGGATAATACCTGTCCGCATGCAATGGGTTCGCTTGGTCGTGGAAGGATACGGAACGGTATTGTTGTTTGTCCTGTTCACGGATATGCTTATAATGCAGAGACTGGTGAATGTCAAACTGATCCGCGTCTGAGGATCAGAACCTATCCTATTATCGTAGAGGATGAAGAAATAAAAGTGAAAACTGAATCGGAATAGCAGAGGTGAATATGAAAAGAGTTCTAAAATTTGTGCTTATAGGTGTTGGGGGCATCATAGTATTGGTAGGTATTGCTGCAGTTTATATGTTCTGGCAGATGGGACAACCTCTCTATAAGTTCGGTTCTGTCAGTGAGGCTGAAAACTTACGAGGCCCATTAGACCCGCCAGAGCAGACCGATTTATCTGTATGGCGTGTAGAATCTGATATATCCCTTCATTTTGATGTATATGGAGAAGGTAAGCCTGTCATCATCGTTCACGGTGGTCCAGGAATTCCTTATCCAAACGCATGGAAAGGGTTAAAATCGTTAGAGGAGCAATACGCTTTCTATTACTATCATCAACGTGGTGCGGGGAACTCAACCAGACCTATTGACCGTTTTGAGTCAAAGAACTATCCAAAAAACATGACGAAACTTGAACAAACGCTTGGGATCGGTGCACAGATTGCAGATATTGAACGTATTCGCCGTATCCTCAAAGAAGAGAAGTTATTGTTAATAGGACATTCCTTTGGCGGTTTTATTGCTGCACTCTACGCAGCGGAATTTCCAGAACAGGTTGAAAAACTGATACTTGTTGCACCCGCAGGCATGCTGACACCGCCGCAGAAAGGGAACAATATCTTTGATAATGTCCGGTTCAGAATTCCCGCAGAAGAACAAACCAAGTATGATTCGCTCGTAAAGGAATACTTAAATTTCGGCAGTATCTTCTAAAAATCGGATGCTGATCTTGTAGATTTACATACGCAAGTGGGGCGCTATCTCTTAAAAGGGATGGGATACGATATCTCTCTTATGGATGCGTCACCTACTCCCGGTGGATGGAGTACATTTGCAGTTTACTTTAGCATTGGTAGATCACCGAATTACCGCGATGCTGTTGCAAACATCACAGCACCGACCCTAATTCTGCACGGGGATGATGACGATATTTCACTAAATGGAAGCAAGGAGTACGAAGAATTTATTCCTGATGCGAAGTTTATGTCTATCGACTGTCCAGATGCCCCTTCAGTATCAGGACACTTTATATTCGACGATTGTCCAGATCAGTTTGGTGAAGCCGTTAGAGAATTCCTTGACTGACGAAAAAACGTCTCTATTTTTGAAGCATGCTCAGTGAAGTCTCTTTCTGCTAACGATTTTAAATTTTCTAACTGCACAACTGTATCTATATCCCAAAAATCTATTGGCGGATCAATCCGTAAATAGTTATTTTTCAGTAGGAGTTTCACCATATTTGCGGATGCATGAGATTGCAACGTCATCACATAAGAGATTAACTTTATACCGCCCCACCCCAACAAAAACCCCCAACCTCGTCTTGGACGATACATAGCAGTTGAGTGTCCAGTGCCAATGGACATTATTTTAACCTGAGTCGCTTGTTTGCCAAAGTTTGTGAGTGCTTCTGTATAGGCGGCAACAGAAGGGTTGTTTGCCCATAAACCACCATCTGCTAACAGATGATTCTTGATATGTTTAGGTGCGAAAAATGTCGGCGCAGCACAGGAGGCAACGATTGCATCTCGTAAACAGACATCCCCGTCCGAATAATCGGATTCCCCAAGTTTTTCTGTATAATTCGATCTAAAAATGTGCAGTTCACTTTTTGTAATTTCTGAAGTTGTAATCATCAAAGGTTTTGATATTTCTGAGAGGGGTATTGCGGGGATATGTTTAGCGATTATCTGCGCGAGGTTTTCGTTTGAATATTTGCTGAAAAACAACGGATTCCGATACCACCTTTCCCGAAATATATCCGGTGCTTCAATCTCAAAGAGTTCAACAATCTCATCCATCGGAATATCGGAGACAACAGCACCAGCGATAATTGCGCCAGTGCTTGTCCCAACGATGAGATCAAAACAGTCTTTAATACGCACGTCAAGCAGCTGCTCTACTTTGTTTAGGAGTTGGGCAGAGTAGATGCCGCGGGTGCCGCCGCCATCTAAAGCGAGGATGTGAAAGGTATCCGTATTGTTCATTGAATCTTCTCTTCGTTCATTTGTCATAATCAAATTACCACATCTTTTTGCCAAAATCAACTGATGGGTGTGTAAAGTTTTGGTACAAAGCATATTGTCGGTTGAGTTTCGCTTTGCCTTCCCGATGGACACCTTCAATTAGGACGTTTTACAC
>JAPPMR010000525.1 GCA_028818995.1 Candidatus Poribacteria bacterium
ACAGCACATCATCGTCTATCCAATCCATCGCATAATCATTGCCAGGTGTATTTGTGAGGTTCACGATTTCGCCTGTAACGAGGTGATACCGGTATATTTCATACTTATCGGGAGTGCCATCTCGCCCTTTTGCTGAAATCAAGAGGTGTTTGCTGCCCATAAAGCACGCACCATGGACATCCCAGTTGTCAGGCGTCCCCACAACCTGCCGTTTGTCCGTCTTGATATTGTGAATCACAACTTGACCGCCACCCCCCGGCCCAAAATTATCCTCATCATACACAACAGATTGACTATCAGGAGACCAGCGCGGCCCATAACGAAAATGAAACATATCCGCCTTGACAAGTTCGCGTTGCCCGCTACTGTCGGCACGCATCACAAAGATTGTGGGGAACCCTCTGATGAGCGCATCATCCCGATACGCAATGTATCTACCATCAGGCGACCAGGACACGGACGTTTTCAAACTCTCTCTGCGCGTCAGGCGCCGCATCTTTTTGGTGGTTAAATCCATCGTGTAGATCTCTTTCCCGGATGTTCCCGGTTTGGTCGCTCTGGCGCTTGTGAAGGCGATGCGATGCCCATCGGGAGACCAGGAAGGTGCCCCCTCGAAAAGACGACCCCCATTAAGATCATCCTCGTGGTCATCGGTGAGTCTGTGTAGATTGCTACCATCACTATTGATGATGAAGACGGCAAACTGCTGCGGTTGCCTTCGTTCCACTGGCAGACTTTTAAGAAAAGCGATCTGCTTACCGTCAGGAGACCAAACAGGCCACAATGCACTATAGTCTGTTATCTGTTGTACATTGCGCCCGTCATCGTCCATCACATACAGACGCTCACTTCCAGTAGCAGCGCGTTTGGATTTGAAAACGATTTTTGTGTGTGCCAGCGTGGGTAGCAAACAGAGCAGGCAGCAGAAGATAAGACGTAATAAGAGCATTGTTCACCTCCATTTGTTGTTTTGTCGGACGGATACACAAACTTTTAGTTTATGCGACAAGGTGCGGTAAGGAAACCGAACCATAGGCGTCAATTTAAAGATTTTAATTCTGTTTTAGAGTATGTATAGCCTCGTAGAGGCGGTATGTTTATAGCAAACGGGTTAGCCCCAATCTTGAGCCTCGTAGAGGCGGTATGTGTCCAACCTTCTATGTCGCTCCTACGGAGCTCAAGAGAATGTTTGACTGTGTTTCTATAAACATATCGTTCCTACGGAACTCAAGATGTAATATCGGGTTTCCAAGATTTCGCTCTAAAGAAAGATTAGACGCTAAATTGATGCCTATGGTGCGGTTAGAAACCGACCCCGTCAAATGCCAAAAAGCGCATTTGGCGTTGATTCGTAGTGTCCAAATAATTATGGATTTACGATATTATGCCCATACACTGAAAAAGAAATAGGCAGATACCAAAAGGACACCTGCCTGTAAGGTCTATGTCTGTTTTACGGTTTTACTGCTTTATCTCCCCCCACGTCACTTTTTTTTTATCTTTCGGGGATACAGACAGCACATCATCGTCTATCCAATCCATCGCATAATCATTGCCAGGTGTATTTGTCAAGTTCACGATTTCGCCTGTAACAAGGTGATACCGGTATATTTCGTACTTATCGGGATTGCCATCTCGCCCTTTTGTTGAAATCAAGAGGTGTTTGCTGCCCATAAAGCACGCACTATGGACAAACCAATTGTCGGGCGTCCCCACAACCTGCCGTCTGTCCGTATGAATATTGTGAATAACAACTTTCCTTGAAACACGATCAAGCCGACCATCCACTTGACCAAATGTATCCTCATAGTACACAACAGATTGGCTATCGGGAGACCAGCGCGGAAAACCACGAAAATGAGACAGATCCGCCTTGACGAGTTCGCGTTGACCACTACCGTTCGCCCGCATCACAAAGATGGTGGGATACCCGGCTATGAGCGCATTGTCCCGGTAAGCAATGTATTTACCATCAGGAGACCAAGAAACTGCTGTTTTCAAACTCTCTCTGCGCGTCAATCGCCGCATCGCTTTTGTTTCTAAGTTTATCGTGTAGATTTCTGCTCGAGATATTCCCGGTTTGGCCAATCTGGAACTTGTGAAGGCGATGTGGCGCCCATCCGGAGACCACGAAGGGGCTCCCTCAAAAAGACGACCTCCATCAAGATTCTCCTCTATGTCGTCGGTGAGCCGCCGTAAATTACGACCATCACTATTGATGATGAATACGGCAAACTGTTGCGTTTGCCCCCGTTCCACCGGTAGACTTTTTCGAAAAGCAATTTGCTTACCGTCCGGAGACCAAACAGGCCACCACCCACCATCTGTTAACTTTCGGATATTGCGCCCATCATCATCCATCACATACAGACACTCGCTTCCAGCAGCGCGTTTGGATCTGAAAACGATTTCTGCGTGTGCGAGCGTTGGTAAAAACAATAGTAATAAGAGTAAGCCGTAAAGGGTTATTCTACGCAAAACCATTGTTCACCTCCTGATGTTGTCTTGTCGGGCAGGTCTGTGTGCCTGCCCGACAAGTGAGGATCAAATACAGTCTATTTATCGTGAACATAGACTTTATAGGAATCCCAGTCGACAGTGTTATCCGACAAATAATAGTATGCGGTAATTTCGTAGTAAGCGGCCGTCCCAGGCACATCATCTGGGAACGAGTACGTCATGGTGGCGCGTTTTTCTGCGCCATCGCCCCAATCGGTTTCAACATGTGTGCCGAGAGAACTGGTATCTCCAGGGGCTTTGACATACCAGTAGACCGAACTATACGGGGTGTCTGTAATCACCAACGACTGCCAGTCACGTTCACTGTTCAAATTACATGTGCAATCGTCAGAAAAGGTTTCCCCATCCGTGGTCGGACCCAAACCGCTGATCTCTTCTTCAATCGTTTCGGGTTGGTGTGTAAAATCCATTGTATAGGTCGGGTTGTTGACCGCCCACGTTTCTGTTCTATGCCCAATCGTCACACGCAGCGTGATAGAAGCTTCCGCCGTGTAATCTTCACCTGCTACAGGTTTCGGATCTAAACAATCCATATAGGAGCTGGTGCTTGTGGAAAAGCTGTCGTAGACATCACCAATATACGAGTCCTCGTCATTCTTTTTTAAATTACCAGATACATTCTCCTTCGAATCAGGGGAAAGTGCATTACCGTCTGCGTCGAAGATCTCAAGACGTAACTCGCCACTGTAAGAGCAACGTCGATTTTCGTCATAGTTGTAAACAAAAAAACTACCACTCAAATAGACAACGCCAGCACCTGACGAATCATAAGAGAGGCTATCTATAGAGACGGATACAGAAGCATCTATGTCCTCTGCGGTATGATTATCTGTTGCTAACTGCGCAAAAACACAAGGCGTAAGCAATAGGGAACATATCATCGCAATTGCGATGCCGATTGATCTTAATCTTATCATTTGTATTTCTCCTAAATATGAGTTGATATGCTACACAGAGCATATCGTAAAGTTGGTCGGGTTCCCTATTCTTGTTCGGTAGACCTTCCACCGGCTTAATAAGAAGCGGGGCACCCTGGCGTCTAAACCATAAACTCCTCAGCAAAATGTTGAGAAAGGGTACCCATTCTGAAGTTTATGTTTTAGACGTTAAGGGTATTATATAACAAATTGCAAAGAAAGTCAAATAGAAAATTGGGAAAAATGAATATTAATGGAAAATTGAGTAATTGGGATAAAGTATTGTACGTTCATGTAATAAAGTGTGTATGATTGTTGTAATGAAGGCAGGGCACCCTCGGTTAAGTTTTTTAGTTGTATTTTCTTATATATGATACAATATGGTGAATTATGAAAGTAAAAGACATTTCGACGGCAATCGCATAGAGAACCATTTTTGTAGACGCGGTTTTCCAATGTGCTGGGCACAATGCCCAAATTGTAAAATTTTCTATATAAAGGAAACAAATATGAAAAAAATTAAAGTCGGGATTATTGGCTGCGGTGGTATCGCAGGCGGAAAACATCTTCCCGGACATAACAGCGTTAAAGACGTATCAATTGTTGCTGCGTGCGATATTGACAAAGCACGCGCGAAAGCCTTCGCCAAAAAACATGACATTCCGAACGTCTTCACTGATTATGAAAAGTTAGTTGAGATGGATGAACTGGATGCGGTGAGTGTTTGCACTCCCAACAACTTTCACGCGGGACCAACTATTGCCGCATTGAATGCAGGAAAACACGTTATCTGTGAAAAACCGATCGCCGCCAATGCAATAGATGGACAAGCGATGGTTGACGCACAAAAAGCAAGCGGCAAAATTTTACAGATCGGATTACAATCCCGATTCGGTGCCGGTGCGCGGACACTACAAAAACTTCACGAAGATGGATTTTTTGGCGATGTCTACTATGCCCGCGCGATGGCAATGCGGCGACGCGGTGTGCCAGCATCACCTTCGTTTCTTAGCAAAGCCATCGCTGGCGGTGGTCCACTCATTGACATAGGTGTGCATATCCTTGATGTGTTGCTCTGGATGATAGGGTGTCCCAAACCTATTGAGGCATTCGGAATGACAGCAAAGAAATTTGGAGATAGACCCGATGTCATCAATCCGTGGGGAAAATGGAATCCTGAAGATTTTGAAGTGGAAGATTTCGCGATGGGAACTATCAAGTTTGAGGGCGAATTGACAGTGACTTTAGAAACTGCTTGGGCATCACATATCCAAAATATCGGCGGCACTTTCTTTATGGGTGATTTAGCGGGTGCTACTTATGAACCGCTTCAGATATACCTTGATAAAAAGGATGAAATGGTTAATTACGAACCCGAACTTCTTACCGGATTACCGGGTGAATTTGAATCTTTCCATACGGCTATCAGAAAAGATTTACCTTCACCTGTGCCAGCAGAAGAGGTATTGAATGTGGCGAAGATTTTTGATGCGCTATACGAATCCGCTCGGATAGGTCGTTCTGTACCGATCCTATAAAATCTTGCTGGGACGGATCTTTATCCGTCCCACATCTACTCCTTTTCATAACTTGCACGCACGACCGTTTTAATTCCACCACGGATGTTAAAATCCCCTACAACTTCTGCTTTTCTCGGTTTGCACGCCGCAACAAAATCCTCAAGCACTTTATTTACAACGTGTTCATGGAAAATACCGACAT